>NZ_JARDAK010000011.1:0-148998 GCF_056470645.1 Pseudoalteromonas sp. TP27
CCAATATATGCAAGTTACTGATGATAGAAGCTGCGGCTATTTTTCCAATGCCAGTCATGCTTTGTAGTATTTCATTTTTAACTTTATATTCAGGACAACTCTCAATCAGCTTTGCTATTTTTTCTTCTATTTTAATAATTTGGTTTTTGAACAAAGTGAGAGTAGGTTTAATCGTCATGGCTAATGCTTTAGGCATAATTTGTAAGCGATTCTTTTCCATGGTTTGCATAGTTAATAATTGATTTCTACGCGTTACTAAATCGCTCATAGCTTGCATTTTTTCTGGTTTTAGCTGTGATAATTTAGGCTTAATTGCTTTGCTATAATGCGCAATCAGTTGAGCGTCTAATTTATCTGTTTTTGCACGTTGTCCTTTCTGAGTATCTAATTAAATTAATAACTGGAATACAAAAAGTTAAGCTATGCAAACAGTTTTCTCTCAACACTGACTAAAGTTATTCTATATCATTTAAACTTTAATTTGTGCGAACAAACATTTGACTGAAAAAAGTCGAAGAGTATATTTTAACCTACTTATTAAATCATTTTTTAACGAAGTACATACTATGAGCAATTCTAAAGTTTATTTAAACGGATTAGGATTAGGTTCCTTATCAGCTGCAGTTTACTTAGTGCAGAAAGTTGGTTTCGCCCCAGAAAACATTCATATTTTTGAAAAAAACACTGAAACTGATTTAGTCGGTGGGTCAATGGATGCATCTTTTAAAATGATTGATGGCAAGCCTGTTTACATAATGCGAGGCAGCCGTATGTACGAAGATAAAGTATATTGCTGCACTAAAGAATTTTGGTCATTAATACCTTATGACGAACTTGGATCTTGCCTAGACGACTATGAAGCTAATGCTAAAGAATGCAATATGGACACTGTGGTTAGGCTATTACATGCAAACGGAGAGAAAGATACTGGGCACGATCTTGGATTAGGTGCTACTGAAGCTCTTCAAATGGCTCGATTAATAGAAATACCAGAATCTAAGATCCCAGCAGATGCTAAAATTACTGATTATTTTAGTGACGATTTTTTCAAGAGTAATTATTGGTATATGTGGCGTGCTCTTTTTGCTTTTCAGCCATGGCACTCTGCGATAGAGATGAAGCGTTACATGAAACTATTTTATCACCGTATGTCTGATATGGAAAAAATGACCTCTTTAGAACGTACACGTTACACAAACTACCACTCGTTCATTCTACCGGCTATTAAACTCATAACAAAAAAAGGCGTTCAAATACATTATAATACTTGTATTACGGATGTTGATTTTAAAGATAGTGATGATAAACGCTGGGTAGAACGCTTACATTTAAAAAATGCAGAAGATAAAATCTTAGATTCAATAGAAGTTAGACCACAAGACAAAGCATTCTTGACAATCGGCTCAATTGTTTCTAATCATTCTTATGGCTCCCACGATGAGCCAGTATCTACAAAACCTGCAGAAAAACCAGGCGAAGCTTATCAATTATGGCAAAACATAGTATCAAAACAAGCAGACTTAGGTAGACCAGAGCGTTATTTACGTGACGTTTCACTTTCTAGAATGATGCACTTTACCGTTACGTTTAGAGGAAATCTTTTTGAAAGAAAATTCCAATGGTTAGTTGAGCGACCAATGGGAGTACAAAGCCCATTACCTTTAACACAATCTCCATGGATAATGCATTTACACACCTATCGCCAGCCTTTTTTCCCGGGTCAAGCTGCAGATACTTGTGTAATTTGGGTTTCAGCATTAGGTGAAGATAATATTGGTCAATTTGTAAAAAAACCTATGTATAAATGTACTGGGAAAGAAATTTTAGAAGAGCTTTTAGGACATTTATGGGGTGATCTAACCGAAGACGAAAAAACAGAACTTCTTGAAACATCTTACTGTGTACCTTGTAGATTACCTTACGGAATTTCTCAATTTTTACCTAGAACCGAAGGTGACCGACCTTCTGTTGTACCTAAAGGCTCGCAAAACTTTGCGCTGTTAGGACAATTTGTTGAAATACCAGATGGGATAGTTTTCACGACCGAATATAGTGTTCGTGGGGCTATATTAGCCATTAACAAATTAATAGACCCATCAATAAAGCCACCTGAAATGTACTTTGGTCAACACCATCTATGGGATAACTTAAAAAATGCAAAAGCAATTTTAAGTTAATCTATTACGAATGCTCGTTTGTAACGAGTGCCATCAGTACCAATTAACAGTGACACCACCCTAAATTTTGCACTTTTTGAAGTTAGAGGCTCGCCTTTATTTAGTGCAAAAAATAAGCAGGGTATCTTATGGCAATCGCAAGAAAGCGTTAAGTAAATCAATTAACAGTCAATTAACAGTGACACCCATCCTAACTATTACGAAAAAAGCCAACAAAACCGCTACTGCACTTTGCAGGCCAGTCTCACAAGAGGGTTATTGTGAAAGCTTAAACCGAAAACGGCGAGCGAATATCAGTAACTGCGAAAAGCTGCTCGCATAAAATTTTAACACTTCAGTAAAAAGTTAAAACTGCATCATGCCGTTATTTTCGTGCTCATAATTCAGATCTAATGGGGTTAATGACTAATTTTATGGATGAAAATAACCTAGCGATAAAAGATAAGTTCTTAACCTAAAAAGTAAATCTAATAATACAGCTTTGCTTGTTAAATTAGATTAGCTATCAGGTTTAGTCGTGCTAACCAGAGTATGTGTAATGCATTGCTGGTAACAGCTGCTATATTTTAAGCTGGCTAGAAATAATTTAGCTTACATTTAGCATACTTTTAATTTACTAGACGGAGAGACTTCGATGCGTGTAAGGAAAAATGTCAGTGAAATAACTGACGATACACTACTTTGGTATTCAAGAGCAGTAGAAGCAATGAAGAAAAAAGATATTACTGACCCAACAAGTTGGTGGTATCAAGGTGCTATTCATGGTTATGGATTAGATAAAAGTGCTAACTTAGCTCCAAGCGAAAGTTGGAGTGAGCTTAGCATTTGGCAGCAAGCCCAAGGCTTCCCACCATCTAATTCGCTTGTTCACAGCCAATTTTGGCAACAATGTCAGCATGGTACATGGTATTTTTTACCTTGGCATAGAATGTATCTGCAATTTTTTGAAGCGATTGTGGCAAAAACGGTTACAGAGTTAGGTGGACCTGAAAATTGGACTTTACCTTACTGGAACTACTGTGATGCAAATAACCCTGCGCTCAATGATGATCAGCAACTGCAAGCGTTAAATTTACCTACCGAATTTGGCACAAAACAGCCAACCTTTGACTTTACCGGATTATGGATGGAAGAAAGAGCGCAGTATACGCTCAGCTCTAAACAGGATGCGAGTTGTGAAGTGGCTCTTGGACTGGAGCACTTCACAACTGCGCAACCTTCACAAAGTTTTGGAGGTGTTAAAACTGGGTTTAGTCACGATTCAGGCACTTTTGGTAAATTAGAGAATAACCCGCACAACTTAATCCATGTTGATATTGGTGGAGCGATGGGTGACCCAAATACAGCTGCTTTAGATCCTATTTTTTGGTTACATCACGCAAACATTGACCGCTTATGGCAGAGCTGGATTGACCGAGGTCGAGAGAACACTAGCGATTCTAGTTGGCTTGATCAAGCATTTGATTTTCATAATGCTAAAGCGAATCCTGTAAGTGTTAAAGTTAAGGATGTATTATCTACAGAGGCGCTTGGGTACACCTATAGCGAGAATTATCCTGATATGAAGTCGCGTGATGGTAATAAGGTATCTGCATTTATTTCATTGGAAGGAAGCGAAATGTTTGACACTATTGCTGCAACAACAAAGTCTTTCTCGTTGAATTCGAAATCGACGTCTGCAAAACTCGAGTTCCTACCAGAAAAGCAACAGGTTGCTAAAGTATCTGCATTGGCCACTTCAACTACTCAAAGGTCGAGCCAAGTTATTATCGCTCTTGATAACATTACAGGTTCGGGTGTAGTTGGGCCTGTTAACGTGTTTGTGAAAATGTCAGCAAGTCCCGAGCGTGTTTTCGTAGGTAAAATAGGGTTGTTTGGTTTAACACAGGCTTCTACAGCAAGTGTACGTCATGCGGGAACTGGTCTTAATGTCGAGCTTGATGCTACCGAAGCGCTTGAACAACTTCGTAAGCAATCGGGTTGGAAAATTGAAGACTTACGTATTGAAATTGAGCCGAATAGGGAGCTTGGTGAGGCCAACGTAATAGTAGGTCGAGTAAGTATTAAGGCTGAGGTTTGATAATTCGCTATGCTTACCTCATCTAGAAGAAGGGTTAGCTACTTAAAAGCAGCTAACCCACATTGGTTTGTACTTGTATTTGCTGCTTTGCTTTGGGTTTATTATGTATGGCAGCAATTGAGTATAGGGAATGCACCTCATCATCACCAGCACCATGGTATGCATGCAAATACAAAGTTTTCTTTGTTGAAACTGGCATTCGATTGGATGGTTATGGTTTATGCAATGATGCTTCCAATGACTAGCGGTACAATCCGCTCGATAGTAAATCGAATACCATTGACAAGACAATCAAGAAGTTTAGCTTTGTTCATTTTTGGCTACTCTCTTATTTGGTTTATATTTGGTTTAGTGCTGTTGTATTTAACAGCGTTGTTGGCTGATTCATCTTTGACAATGATGTTTGAAGGTTTGCCTGTTGCTGCGATTGCATACGCACTTGCTGGTTTGTTGTGCAATGCAAAGTTTAGGGTTCGATTGCTCACAGCTTGCGGTAGTATTTGGGCTCCTAGGATAACTGGTCTAAAAGCCGATATAGATATTCTGAAAATAGGTTTTGATGAGGGTGTAAAATGTGTTCAAACCTGTGCGCATATTATGATTGCAATGCATATTGCGGGGCATAGCCTGTTGCAAATGGCAATTTTAACTATAGCGCTATTTTACGAAAAGCATCTTTATAGAAATAAAAAGAACTTGTTGAGAAATACCTGTATGTTACTTTCCGTTTGGGAGCTAATCATGTTTTATTAGCAGCAAAATTCACTGTTGATAGGAGGATTATCAAAAAGGTAATCTTTATGCTTTCTTGAATTCAAATTAATTAGCCTTTTTTACAAATTTAGCAGTTACCATCATTTCACCAATGCCATCTACTTTGCAATCTAGCTCGTGATCTTTTTTATCAAGTACACGTCTAACGACCGCTTTGGTGCCAATTTTAATTACTTGCGAGCTGCCTTTAATTTTTAAATCTTTGGCTACTGTCACTTTGTCGCCATCATTTAGCACAGTGCCGTTGGCATCTTTAACTAAAATAGCGTCTTCGTCGCTTGTATTATTTGGGTTCCACTCATGAGCGCACTCGGGGCAAACAAGCAGTTGTTGGTCTTCGTAAACGTATTCACATTGGAATTTTGGGCAAGCAGGTAGCGACATTTTTAAACTCTTATAAAGTACTGTTTTGCGTATTTTAATCTGCATTAAGTGGAAAATATAGTTAATCAATATTTTTCATCTTCACGCTAAAAATATCTCGTTTGTGCGTTTTAAAAAAAGGGCATATAAAGCACATGTCGCTTAAGCAATTTAAGCGCTAACTCGTACAGTAGGTACCTGTTAAAGCACCCATCGTATTAAGTGATTCGCGCAATGCCCACTTAGTACGATGGGTGTTTCTATTTATAATGCTTAGTAATGTTACTTAAGCATGCTTTTTATATTTTGACTTAACTAGGAAAAGTCGTGTTTAAAACCTTAATTGTGGTTGATAACAACGAGCAAACGCTTGCTCAATCGTTCGAAAATGTAATTACCTTTAATACTTATTTACGTGATTACCCAAAACAAAATGAACCCAAAACACGCATTATTAATCTGTGCGACTCAAGCCAATACTTGAGCAAAGGTTACTATTGCTCGTTACTTGCTGAGGCGCGCAAGCACCAAGTTTTGCCAAGTGTAAAAACAATAAACGCACTTCGTAGTGGCCAAGCCCCTATGTTAAGTGTGGGCCAAATAGATGGCACACTTTACTTTGGTAATGCACTAAACGATTTACAATCAAAAGCGGCAAAGTCGGTATTTAAACAATACCCAGCGCCTATTTTATTTGTTGATGAGCAAGGCTTACTACAGCAAGGATCGTTATCGTCTTTAAATGAGCAGCAGTACAGCGACTTTGTTGCCAAGCTAGATAACTTTACTAAAACGCAGTGGCGTATTGGTGCGGTGCAACGTCGTTTTAGATGGGACATGGCAATACTTGTTGATCATAACGAAAAAGTACCGCCGAGCGATAAAGACGCCATTGCACGTTTTATTAAAGCCGCCGCTAAACACGGGATTAATGCACAAGCATTAAGCTTTGACGAAATTGATAATATTGCTCAGTTTGATGCGTTATTTATTCGCCAAACTACAGCGATTGACCACCCAACGTATCGCCTTGCGAGCAAAGCGCAAAGCCTTGGTTTAGTGGTTATTGACGATGCTGAGTCTATTTTACGTTGTTGTAATAAAGTGTATTTACACGATGCATTTAATTATCAAAAAGTGCCAAGTTTAAAAACAGTTGTAGTGGCTGATCAATCAAATGAAACGCTTACTCAATTAGAAGAAGCCTTTACGTATCCGCTTGTTTTAAAAATGCCTGAAGGGTCTTTCTCAAAAGGTGTTTATAAAGTTTCAAACCGTGATGAGCTTGAAGCTAAGCTTACAGAGTTGTTTGAATTTAGCGCATTAGTGCTCGCGCAAGAGTATATGTATACCGAATACGATTGGCGAGTGGGTGTGTTAAACGGTCGTGCTATTTATGCATGTCGTTATTTAATGGCGCGTAACCATTGGCAAATTTATAACCACGACGCTAAACGGTTTTTCTCTGGTGGCTTTGAAACATTGCCAACTTTTGAGTTACCAAAAGCCGTGTTAGATGCCGCATTAAAAGCATGTAAAACAGTGGGTAGGGGTTTATATGGCGTTGATGTTAAAGAGCATCAAGGCAAAGCATACGTGCTTGAAGTAAACGACAACCCAAGTATTGATCACAAAGTAGAAGACGGCTATTTAGGCGACGAGCTATACATGATCATTATGGATGAGTTTAAGCAACGTTTAGAAGCACGAGGCCGTGGGTAATAACATGAGCAACCTTGTTATTCGAAAGGCGCTTGGTAGCGATTTAAACGCATTGATTGACGTTGAAAACGCCTGCTTTAATAACGACAAATTGAGCCCGCGCAGTTTAAAGCGTTGGCTAAGTGCTAAGCACGGTATTTTACTTGTTGCAGAAAATGACGAGCAACTATGTGGTTATGGGCTTGTGTGGTGCCATAAAGGTACGCGTTTAGCGCGTTTATATTCGCTTGCTGTTTTGCCAACAATGCAAGGTAGAGGTATTGCAAAAGCACTGCTTACTAACCTTGAAAAAGAAACGTGTGAGCGGGCTCGTATTTATCTTCGCTTAGAAGTGGCTGTAAATAACGACAGTGCGATAGGGCTTTATAAAAGCTTAGGCTACAGAGTGTTTGGTCAATACAGCGATTATTACGACGACCACAGTGACGCACTACGAATGCAAAAAAACATTCGACAAACGAGTGAGACAAACGTAGCACGTTTAACGCCGTGGTATCAGCAAACTACCGAGTTTACGTGCGGACCTGCTGCGCTATTAATGGCAATGGGTGCACTTGAGCCAACTACAGAGCTTACTCAATCACATGAGTTAGCACTTTGGCGTGAAGGTACCACTATTTTTATGACATCGGGTCATGGTGGTTGCCATCCGTTTGGTTTGGCACTTGCCGCTAACAAGCGGGGTTTTAAAAGCGAGGTAATGGTTAATACCACAGAGCCTTTGTTTTTAGATGGAGTACGTAACGAAAACAAAAAAGTGGTACTTGCCACCGTGCATCAGCAATTTGTAGATGGTATAGCGCAAGCAAATATACCGCTTACGCATAAAGATGTAGAGCTTGAACATATTGAGCAGTGGTTAAGTAAAGGCTTTAGTGTGCTGTTATTAATTAGTACATACAGCTTTGATGGTAAAAAATCGCCACATTGGGTGTGTGTTACGCACCTTGATGAGCATTGCGTGTATGTTCACGATCCGTTTTGTGAGCCCGGTAACGATAAACAACTCGCAATAGATTGCCAATATGTGCCTATTGCACGAAGTGATTTTAGTAAAATGTCAGCATTTGGTAGCCAGCGTTTACGAACGGCGGTGGCTATCGCTAATAAAAGATAGGTTAACAGTGACTTTTTTAGATTTAATTGATGTAGCCCCGTATTCGTGGGCAGCTATTGGTACGGCCGCTTTTTGCGGTGCTATTATTGGTATAGAGCGCCAATTGCGCGGCAAGCCTGTTGGTATTCGTACCTCAGCGTTAATAACGCTGGGTACGTATTTGTTTTTATCCACTGCGTTTAATTTACAAGGGGATGTAATTGATCATTCTCGTGTAGTGGGGCAAATAATTACAGGTATTGGCTTTTTAGGTGCAGGCGTTATGCTCGCAAAAGATGGTGCAGTGGTTGGAGTTACATCAGCTGCAACCATTTGGGTGCTAGCATCAATAGGCGTTATGATAGCCACTGAAAACCTTGGCGCTGCTATTAAACTCTCAGTGCTGGTGGTCGGTATTTTATATGGTGTAGACGTACTCGAAGCTAAATTTAAAAGCTTAAGTAAAGGCGTACACACTAAAGTAAAAAACTATCAAAAGCGCTATTATCGAAAAGAGTTTAACGACACAGAACGCCACTAAAAGTGGCGTTTTTATTAGAGCGTAATTGTTTGATATTGAATAGCATCTTCAAGCGGAGCTGGGCGCCCAATAAAATAGCCTTGTACGTTATCAACGCCTAGCTTTCTCAGGGTGCTTAATTCTTCTTGATTTTCTATCCCCTCTGCAACTATTGAGCAATTAATTGCTTTGGCAAATCCGCATAGTGCTTTAGCTAATAAAAACTTTCTACGATCCGTATTTATATTTTGAGTAAGGCTTATGTCTAACTTAATGATATCTGCCTCTAATTCTAAAATATGCTGAAAAGATGAAAATCCAGCACCTACGTCATCAATAGCGAGTTTTACACCCCTGTTTCTTAATGGTTGAAGTGCGGTTCGCATCGCTTGGTAGTCTACAATAGGTGAATGTTCAGTTACTTCTAAAATTATTCTATTACAATTAATGCTTTGTAATACTTTCTCTATTGAGCCCGATAAAATATGCTGAGGTGAAGTGTTGATAGTGATATAAGTTTTTTCATCAAATTTGTCCAAGCAATGTAATGTATTTTGTATAGCAAGTATTTCTAATGCTTCTCCTAAACCTAGTTTTGCAGCATCTTTAAACCAAATGTCAGGTGTTTTATAAGGTTCAATAAAAAAGCGTGACAGAGACTCATAACCCGAAAGTTGATTGGTTGATAAATTAAATATGGGCTGAAAATAAATCGTAATATCGTTTGTTTTTATAATATTTTCGATAAGCGATTTTGACTCATTATTTAAAATGTTAGATTGCACATTTTTTTCGATTAACTCCGTAGCTATTTCAGAAATTAACCTAAGGAATGACAAATCTTTGTCGTTCAAGGTATTATCTAATATGGTTTTATAACAGCAAAAAGTCCCATAAACTTTACCTGTAGATAACACAATAGGTACACCTATATAAGAGCCAATATTTAGCTTTTCTGTAACTGGCATTTTACGGGTTATAGGGTGTTCAAGAGTATTAGGGATTATTTTTTCTAGCTCGTTATCGGATATTTTTTTACAATAAGTTTCGCAAATTGGGTCTGAATTACCCACTGATACGCAGGTATTTGTTGTTTGGTTATCTACCACTTTAAAAACACGATCAGTATTGGTGAATTCTGAAATAAACGCGACTTCCATACTCAAATGTTTTCGTACGAGTGAAAGTAACTTTAATAACTTTGATTCAATAGAAGCATCGCTTTGCGGATCAAAAAGATGCTTACTAAGTTTATCTTTCATGCAGTTACCTTGGTATGGGGTAAATTATGTTATTGATAAGAGTATAATTAATGTATAAAAAAATGCCACATTTAGAAAATGTCATTAGTTAACCAAATAACTTTCGTCTTACTACTTTTCTGTAACCACTGGGCGTTTGGCTTAATACCTTTTTAAACACACGCGTTAAATGTCCTTGGTCGTTATATCCCACTTCTAAAGCTACTTCTTGAATTGATAGATTTGATGATGCTAGTAACTCCTTCGCACCTTCTACGCGTAATTGTTGCCAATACTCAATAGGGCTTTGATTGGTTGCAGCTCTAAAGCGACGAGTAAAAGTACGGTAGCTCAAGCTAAATTGGGCAGCGACTTCTTGCAGGTTTAACTCGGTGGCTAAATTTGTTTTTAGCCAAAACTGAATTTGCGCAATTAGCTCGTCGGGGTGGCGGTCAACTGCGCCCTCGCGGTAGCGTTGATCTTCGTAGGGTTTTCGTATTTCGTGCGAAAAGTTTCGCTCTACATGTTGAGCAGCGGCTTTTCCATAGTACTGACTAATAATATGTACGATCACATCGGCAAGGGCATTAAGGCTTGCTACGGTATACATGCGTTCTGACTGAGTTATAAAAAAGTCGGGTTTTAAACGCACTAACGGGTAGTCGTGGCTAAATTGATTGGCGTAGTGCCAATGGGTGGTAGCAGGGCGCCCATCAAGTAAGCCAGCCTCAGCTAATAAGCAGTTGCCAGTGCCTACACCAATTATATGGCTGCCTGCGCTAAAGCTCTCGCTTAGCCAGTCAACTACGTCTTGATTTGTACGCACCACTGGGCGCGGATTGCGCCAAATACCAGGCACTATAATTAAATCACTATAGGGCGCACTAGTTGTTATGCAATCAGGGTTTATAGCAAGGCCAGCGCGAGTAGCTATAGATTCTGCATTTTTAGCCACTAAATTTATAGCAAGCGGTCTAAAACTTTGCTTATCAATATGGCCTTTAGCGAAGGCCTCGCCGGCTCTTAGCATCTCAATAGGCAGCGTTAAACTAGTCACTAATAAATGCGGATAAACCGCTATAGCAATGTTTAATGGTGGATTAGTGTTTTTTTCAGTCATATAAATGCTCCGACCAGTACCTTTTGGCCTTTTGTGCTGAATATTTGGCTATTAAAGCACAATGCCTAGTGCATAATCCATTTAAACTGGTTGTTCTTCTTATAACACGTTTTTTAAAGGTAAATTATGACTGCATTACCCGTTATAGTAGGCATGGGTGGCATTAACGCCGCTGGCCGTACTTCTTTTCATCAAGGTTATCGCCGTATCGTGTTAGATAGTTTAAACGCCCAAGATCGCAGTGAAACATTTTTAGGCCTCGCCACACTGATGAATCTAGTAAGCGTTGTAAACGGCCAATTACAAGATACACAAGGTAATAATGTTGAGCAAAGCGACATAGAAGCACGCTTTGGTGAGCAAATTATTGCTGGTACACTTATTCGTAAAATTGAAAAAGAACACTTTGACGCAGATGCCACGCCGTGGCAGCAAAAAATGACGCTAAACGCATCAAGCGATAACGCAATTGTGTTTGAAACGCGTGCTCGCGACTTACCAACGCCGGTTCCGACGAGTTGGCAGGTTGAAGAGCTTGAAGGCAAAAAAGTTAAAGTTACTATTGCTGCCGAAATAGATGTAAAACACAACTCAACGCGTGATAACCCAATTAAATCTGCAGGGCAATTTCCAACTGGGTTTGATCCGTCTGTTATGTATAACAGCCGTTATCAGCCACGAGGCCTGCAAGCGACAATTTTTGCAGCTACCGATGCGATTAAATCAACAGGGCTTGATTGGCAACATATTATGAATAGCGTAGAGCCAGATAAAATTGGTACCTATTCAGCATCGGTCATTGGCCAAATGGACGACAAAGGCCTTGGCGGTTTAGTAAAAGCGCGCCAACAAGGCGACCGTGTTAGCACTAAGCAGTTAGCACTGGGTTTAAATACCATGTCGACTGATTTTATTAACGCGTATGTTACTGGCAATGTAGGGACTACATTTTCTACTTCGGGCGCCTGTGCTACGTTTTTATATAACTTACGTGCAGCGGTTAACGATATACAAGCTGGGCGTACGCGTGTTGCAGTTGTAGCGAGTGTTGAGTGTGCTATTACACCAGAAGTGATTGAAGGCTTTGGTAACATGAGCGCACTTGCCAATGTTGAAGGTTTGCGCCGTTTAGATAACTTATCACATGATGAAGAACCTGATTACCGTAAAAGCAGCCGTCCGTTTGGGGATAACTGTGGCTTTACATTAGGTGAAGGTGCACAAGTTGCGATTTTGATGGATGATGCCTTAGCTCTTGAATTAGGCGCTGACATTATGGGCTCTGTACCTGATGTATTTGTTAATGCAGATGGCATAAAAAAATCAATTACATCACCTGGTCCTGGTAACTATATTACCATGGCTAAATCGGCTGCTTTGGCAACGAGCCTTTTAGGTAAAGAAGCTTTGCAAGAACGTAGTTTTATTTTAGCGCATGGCTCAAGTACGCCGTTAAACCGCGTAACAGAATCGCTGATATACCACAAAGTAGCACAAACATTTGCTATTGATAATTGGAAAGTGACAGCGCCAAAAGCATACGTTGGTCATACTATTGCACCAGCAAGTGGTGACCAATTAGCGATAGCTCTAGGTGTATTTAGTCACAATATTATGCCGGGTATTACCACAATTGATAAAGTGGCTGACGATGTTTATACCGACCACCTTGATATTCGTAATAGCCATTACGAATGCGGTGAAATGGATATAGCTTTTATAAATTCAAAAGGCTTTGGCGGTAACAATGCAACCGCTGTCGCGCTTTCGCCAAAAGTGACAATGCAAATGCTCGCTAAGCGCCATGGCAATGACGTTATGACTCGTTACGCGCAGAAAAATGTAGCAATTAAAGCTGCTCAGCAAACGTATAAAACGCAAGCCGATTTAGGCCAGTATGAACTTATCTATCGCTTTGGCGACGGACTCATTGACGACAACGACATTGTTATTGATGAGCAAAGCATTCAGTTGCCAGGCTTTGAAAAAGCAATTACGTTTAGTACAACAAATTCCTACCAAGATATGTTTTAAGCACTCATACTTGTTAGCAAGGCGCTTTTTAAGCGCCTTTTTTAATGTCTATTATTTGATGCTAACTTGTATAAACGCTATATATATTTAGCAATTAAGCTGTGTTTGTTATTTCGCTTCCAGCCAATATAGCGCTTAGCGAGTAGGGTTGTTAGGCCAATAACAACGCATATAAATAAAAGTGTTGCCGTGTAACTCATGCCATAACCTTCAGGCAAGCCAACGAGAGTGTCGCCGTAGGTCATATCACTAAAGTTTAACCCTAAAGCAGGAATAAGTAGCCACGCAATAGCATGTAATAAATACAAGTGAATTAGGTATGAAAACATACTGGTTTTACCTAGCACTTGAAAAAAATTACGTGAAAAGTCAGTTTTAGCATGGCTTAAAAGCTTAAGGGCTATTAGCCCAATGCCAACGGTTAACAGCATAAACTGCAACGAAAGTGGGTATTTTGTTGGATTTAAAAACGACATAACTGTATCAAAAGTACTGCTATGAACAGTAAATATTGAAGTGTCGCCATACAAATTAAAACCACGAAGTAAAGCGTATAAAGCAAGGCAACTAGCACCTATTAATGCTGCATAGTTCATTATTTTTGCACTGTACTGTTGGCCTTTATAATAAACACCAGCACAATAGGCCAATGCCATTAAGCCAACAATAGGGGCAACTGGGTAGGTTGTTCTAATTTTAAAATCAAAAGGGAGATCAAGTACATTTTTTTGATGTGCAATGGACCAAACAGTGTGTGCAAGTGTATTAGGCTCAAAGCTTATATCATCAAACACATTATGTCCGAATACTAACAATAAGCCTGCTACAAAAACGGCATAGATGCCTAGTAAACGCAAAAGACCTAATATTACAAACCCCCAGCCGATTGCCCAAATAACTTGTGCGTATAGCATTGGGTATAATGGGTTAAAGCTCCAAGACCAAGAAACGATAGTAAACTCAAATAAAATTAGCACTAAGCCGCGAACAATCAAGCTCTGTGAAAATGCTTTAGTGGATGCGTATTTGTGCTCCGTAATAGCAGCCGATAGGCCCGCTAAAAATACAAAAAGTGGCGCGCAAAAATGGGATACAAAACGCGTAAAAAAAGTGAGTGCATCGGTACCGGGAATGGTCATCGGGTCGGTTACCGAGTAGTTTAGGCAATAGTACATGCCATGGTCTATAACCATGAATATAATGATAATACCCCGAAGTAAATCAATATGATGTAATCGGGGGGTTAAAGCTGAGTCCGACATTTAGATTCAAAACACGTTATAAAATTTGCGTGTATTATATGTTATATAGTATCAGTGTGCGAGTTTGGTTGCTCACTCCTCGACTGTGTATTAGCTTCATTAAAAGCTATTTAAACTTTTTTACATACCTAAGCGTTATAAAGTTAATAATGGCAAGTAAAATTGCTATTTCGTAGCGGCTGTACGCTACGGCAATACCTATTAAGCCCATATTCCATATGCTTGCTGCAGTGGCTGTGCCGGATGTTGATTGGTTATTTTTTAAAATGGCGCCACCGCCGATAAATCCAATACCGGTAATGATCCCTTGCAACATTTTTGATTGTGCTTCTGCACCATCTAAAACCGACATAGCAATGAGTGCATACCCACACGATGCTACCGCAACAAGCGGAAAGGTACGAAGGCCTGCGCCATCATGGCTACGTTCTCTGTCGTAAGCCATAGGTAGTGCAAGTAGGTAAGCAATACCTAAATGTATTAAATTATCGACGATTTCATTCCACTGTAAATCAATTTCCATTATTGTTCTCTGTTGATAAACTTTGTAAACAAATAGCAATCATTAGGCCAGTTATAAATTAATTTAAATTCAGTATCTTAAGGCTTTTTAAATACAAAAAAGTTAACTAATAGAGAAACATTTACACAGCTATTTAACGCTTTTACACAACAATTTGATTGATCAAGTTTGATCTGCGTACTAAAGGGTCGTATTCTTTTCGGCAAACTTAAATACTGTTATGTGAACCTTTTGCCTCTAAATAACACGCCAACCAGACTCGAGAAAACAGCCTTAGTACTTTGCTTAAGTTTGTCCGTTATTGCTTTTTTATTTCCACAATTATTAACTACACGCCTACAACCTATTATTAGCGAGTTATTAGGTTATTTAGGGTCGCCATTTTTTATATTAGTTAACCTGTTACTTTTTGCCGTTTTAGCTATTGCGATAAGCCCCTTAGGACAGCGTAAAATTGGAGGCGCACAAGCAAAGGTTGAGTTTGGCCTGTTTGGGTGGCTATCTATGTTATTTGCAGCAGGTATGGGTTCTGGATTAATATTTTGGGGCGTTGCAGAGCCTGCTTTACATACGGTTAGTTCGCCATTAAAACAAAGCTTATATCCAAATACTCAAACAAGTGGTTTAGCGCTTACCTTAGTTAACTGGGGCGCACATGCGTGGGCACTTTATGCCGTATTTGGTTTGGTGCTAGGTGGGCTTACTAGCAATAGCGGTAAAGCAGGTGACATAAGTGCACCAGTAATGAGTGCTGTAAAAGGTTTAATAAATAGAGGCTGGCAACTAAAGCTAAGGTTTAGCATTAAGTTAATAGCCATATTGGCGATATTTTTTGGTGTCGTGGGCACAATTGCTAATTCAACTTTATTACTGCGTAAAGGGCTCGAGCTTGAGCTAGGGGTTGAGTCTGCTTTATTTTCGGGGTTTATTATTATTTTTTTAATTGCGCTGCTTTATACCATTTCTGCAAAGTTGGGGCTTAAAAAAGGAATTCAAACGCTTAGTAAATTTAATGTGTTTTTAGCATTTGCACTTATAGTATGGCTATTAATTTTTGTGCCTATACAGCCAATTATAGATATAGCTTTGGGAGGTACATGGAATTACATTCAACTTATAACCACAGGCACATGGCAGTTTGAAAGCATACTGAAAAAGCCTGAATGGGCAAGCGGCTGGACTTACAATTACTATTTTTGGTGGTTAGCGTGGGGCCCGTTTGTTGGTGTGTTTTTGGCTAAAATAAGCCAAGGGCGTCCAGTTTGGCAATATATTGTTGGTGTTGTATTTGTACCAACCTTAGTGACCATTATTTGGTTTAGTGTGTTTTCGGGCTCTGCGATTGCGTGGGATCAAACGCATAATGCAGGTATTTTAGCGGCTATTAAAGCCGATTATACACAAGGGCTATTTGTATTTTTTGAGCAGCTAGGATGGCAAGGTGGTTTATTAATTTGGTCAAGCTTATTACTGTTACTTATTTTTGTAGCAACTTCAGCGGATTCTGCCGTTTTAGTAATTCGTGAACTGAGTGGTGCAAATGAAGCTCAAACATGGAGCTTATATGCTTGGTCGTTTGCGTTAGGTTTATGCGCGTTTGTTTTGTTAGTACAAAATAACGAACCGTTAAACAGAAGCGTTGCGATAATTGGCGCTTTGCCATTTTTAGTTATTTTTATTTTTCAGCTGGTGGGTTTTACAAAAGAGTTTATAAATGAGCTTAAGTAATCATGCCTACATATTTTTACAATGCTATTTTTAAAGTTGTATATAATTTAGGTAATGTTTTTGAACAGGATGAATCATGAAAACGCTAACTTTATTTTTATGTGTTATTTGCCTAAGTGGCTGTACAGTTGCCGGCGCTATTATTGACGGCCAAGCACAGTCAAATGCACGTGATAATAAATATAATAATAGTCCTGCTCGTTCAGAGCCTTATAAAAACCCACTAGAGCCAGTACCTACAGATAAAAACGGATTTAACTTTACTGATATGGGATTAAAGATAGATTCGGCTCTTGTTAGCCTAGTGAAGGGAGAAAGCACTACAACGCAAGTGTGTAGGCAGGTCACTAAAAGTCTAAAAGAGTGTGTAGAGGTAGAAAAATCATCTCTACACACTAATCAGTCTAAGCAGTTAAAAACTGATGATGAAATAATAAGTGTTGGTCAATAAAGCTGCTTATAAAAAAGTAACTATGATCGTAACCTTCTTGCATCTCCAGTGTTAGCGGGTAGCTCTTTTCGTTAGCAACAGCCACTAAGTTTTGTGGTTTGAGTTGATCCTCTAAGAACCCATCAGCATCGCCTTGAGTAGTCAGCATCGGTAAGTAATCAGTTTGTTTGGCTTTTTTCATCAGCTCGCACGTGTCGTACTGTGCCCAAAGCGATTTATCACTGCCCAAATACCCCGAAAATGCTTTTTCGCCCCACGGACAGTTTATTGGGTTAACGATAGGGCTAAACGCAGATGCACTAACGTATGCTTTAGGATTTTTAAGCGCGACCATTAGAGCGCCGTGCCCGCCCATAGAGTGACCACTAATTGCTTTTGTGCTTGTGACGGGAAAGTGTTGTTCAATAAGTGCTGGTAACTCACTAACAACATAATCGTACATATTAAAATGGGTGTTGTAAGGAGCTTGCGTTGCATTCACGTAAAAGCCAGCACCTTGTGCAAAATCGTAAGCGTCTTCATTGGGTACATCTTCGCCGCGCGGGCTGGTATCAGGCGCTACAATTGCAATACCCAGCTCTGCTGCTTTTTTAAACGCGCCTGCTTTTTGCATAAAGTTTTCGTCAGTACAGGTTAAACCTGATAACCAATAAAGCACCGGTACTTTGTTTGCCTCACTTGCACCAGGCGGTAAAAATACGGCAAAGCGCATAGTGCAATGTGTACTTTGCGAGCTGTGAGTATATTGCTTATGCCAACCGCCAGACACTTTTACACTTGAGATATTTTCTAACATACTTAATCCTTAAAAGCCGTAAACTTAAAAGTATTACGGCTTATTATTAAACGTATTTAGCAGTTATACCAACCTGCATAAATCTTTGATCAATTTAACGAATTAAATTGCACTATAACGTCGTTAAAAATTTTTTATTTAGAACAACTAGATACAAAAACTTTTGCCTAGTTCTAGCGTAATTTTCTTAACGTTAAATAGACCCCATATATAAGCAGATTGGTATTATTAGTAATGAATTACTGTACGAATACTTTTACCTTCGCGCATTAAATCAAACGCTTCGTTAATATCTTCAAGGCCCATTGTATGGGTAATGAAGTCGTTAAGAGCAAATTCGCCAGCCATATAACGTTCTACTATTTAAGGTAGTTGCGAGCGACCTTTAACGCCACCAAATGCACTACCACGCCATACACGCCCAGTTAACAGTTGGAACGGACGGGTTGATATTTCTTGGCCTGCACCGGCTACACCAATAATTACCGACTCACCCCAACCTTTATGACAACACTCAAGCGCAGAGCGCATTACATCAACATTACCAATACATTCAAACGAGTAGTCAACGCCACCGTCAGTCATTTCAATAATCACTTCTTGAACAGGCTTGTCGAAATCTTTTGGACTAATTAAATCAGTTGTACCAAGTTTTGTCGCTAAATCGAATTGCTTTAAATATAGCCAAGTATCAGATTTTTAAATTATTTCTTACATTTTACGGCATACCCAAAGGCACTTTTTTCGTGCTACTATTGCTCAATACTTTTAGGATAAGTGTTAAAAATAATATGTTTCAACCGGTTAGCTTATTTATAGGGCTTAGATATAGTCGCTCCTCTAAAGGAAATGCGTTTATATCGTTTATATCGTTTTTTTCTATTGCCGGTATCGCTATTGGTTTAATGGCTTTATTTACGGTCAGCAGTGTAATGAATGGCTTTGAAAATAGCTTAAAAACGAACATGCTAGGGCTTATTCCTCACGTCGAAATAAAAGCGGAAGCACATACCGCTACACAAATGAATGCCCTAAAAACCGACCTCGAACACTCTCCTTATGTTGACCATGTAAGCTTATACCGCCACGGCGAAGCTATTTTACAAACTAATAAAGACTTACATGGCGTTTTACTGCAAGGCCTTTATGACGATAACGGGTCTTTATATAAAATAACCGACAAAATAGTGCAAGGCGATTGGAAAACCGTACTTAACAAAAACTACAGTATTGCAATAAGCCGTTATTTGAGCCGTAAATTAGGCGTTAGCGTGGGTGATAAGCTGCGAGTAATTATGCCTAATGCTTCAACATATACACCACTTGGGCGAGTTCCTAGCCAGCGTTTATTTAAAGTTGCCGCAATATACGAAACCGGCTCTGAAATAGATATGGCACTTGCGTTTACCAGCGGCGCTTCGCTGCAACGCTTGCTTAAGCTTGATAAAAACACCGCCCCTAATTTAAGTATCTCGTTGCACGAACCGTTCGAGCTAGATGAATTTATTGAAGCCAGCCAGCTTATTTTAAACGATCATAATTATAGTGATTGGCGCAGTACCCAAGGGGCTTTATTTGCAGCCGTTGCTATGGAAAAGCGCATTATGTCGATGTTGCTTGCGCTTATTGTATTGGTGGCTGTGTTTAATATTGTATCGGCTTTAACCATGATGGTGAGTGAAAAACAAGGCGAGGTAGCCATATTGCAAACGTTAGGTTTAACGCCTTCCCAAGTACAAAAAGTATTTATGGTGCAAGGCTTATATAACGGTGTAATAGGTACTGCAATAGGTGCGTTTTTAGGTGTTATATTTAGTTTGTATATAAATGAGTTACTTGCATTAGTGGGTTTAAACTTACTTGCAGGTATAGAGCTTCCGGTAAAATTTGATATTTTAAGTTTAGTAATAATAGCGTTTGCCAGTATTGCTATGAGCTTCTTAGCTACCTTATATCCTGCGCGTAAAGCCGCAAAAGTAAAACCAGCAGAGGTATTACGTTATGAATGATTTAGTTATTAGTTGTGAAAATTTAAGTAAAGTTTATCAAGACGGTAACAACCAAGTTGAAGTATTAAAAGGCGTTGATTTAGCGCTGCAGCAAGGTGAAATGCTCGCGATTGTGGGTAGCTCAGGCTCTGGTAAAAGTACGCTTTTACACATACTCGGCACATTAGATACCGCAAGTTCGGGTAGCGCTAAAATCAAAAACCAAGAAGTTACCAAGCTTTCGCGAACAGAGCAAGCCGCATTTAGAAACCAAAATTTAGGGTTTATCTATCAATTTCATCATTTATTAATGGAGTTTAGCGCGGTAGAAAACGTAGCTATGCCATTATTAATTAAAGGTTTAAGTGCAAAAGAGGCCAAAGTACAAGCGCTCGATATGCTCGAAAAAGTAGGCCTTGCACATCGCAGCTCACATAAACCGTCTGCACTTTCTGGTGGAGAACGCCAACGCGTTGCAATTGCCCGTGCACTGGTTACTAAACCTGCGCTTGTGCTTGCTGATGAGCCAACCGGTAATTTAGATAAACAAAATGCGATTAAAATTTACGATTTAATTAACGAGCTAAACCAAAGTTTAAACACGAGTTTTGTAGTAGTTACACACGACTTAGAACTTGCCGATAAGCTGGGTAAAATAGCGTATTTAGATGATGGAAAACTAGCCATTAAAGAGTCGCAGCATGTTGCTTAGTGCATTTTTAAGTAAACGCTTTAGAGCTTACTCAGGCCATAAAGACGAAAAAAACGGCTTTGTTAGTTTTATCGCTAAAGCGTCAACCATTGGTATTTTATTAGGGGTTGCGGTTTTAATTGTGGCGCTGTCGGTAATTAATGGCTTTGAGCAGCAGTTAGTACACCGTTTACTAAGCGTGGTACCGCAGGTTGAATATGTAGCACCAAGTAGGCCCATTGCAAATTGGTCGCAAAAAGTTGAGGGCTTACAAACACAACCGCATGTAACAGGGGCTGCGCCATTTATTGCTGTCAATGGTATGGCGCAATATAAAAGCCAGTTAAAAGCGGTTGAAATTCGTGGTGTAGAGCCATCGCTTGAGAGTAATGTATCGGCAGTAAACCAGTTTACCAGCGGTAAATTAGTGAGCCAGTTAGGCCTTGATGACGTTATTTTAGGCAAGCAAATAGTAAAACAGTTAGATGCCAAAGTCGGCGATAATATTACGTTGCTAATTCCCCAAATAAGCCAAAAAGGTCAGTCATTATTAGCGCCTAAACGCGTAACACTTAACCTTGCGGGCGTCATAGAAATGGGCGGCCCCATTGATAGTACCGCTGCGTTTATTCATCTTAATAAGGCACAGCAAGCATTAGGTTACGACGAAACCCAAGTAACAGGGCTACGATTAAGTGTTGATGATGTATTTTCGGCGCATCAAATAGCGCTAAAAGTGGGCCAAACTATTGATGACTATGTGTATATTTCTAGCTGGTTTAGAACGCAAGGCAGCTTGTATCAAGATATTCAAATGGTACGTACTATTGTTTATATTGTGGTGTTTTTAATTATAGCGGTAGCCAGTTTTAATATTGTGTCGTCTTTGGTGATGGAAGTGCGCGAAAAACAAGGCAATATTGCTATTTTAAAAACCATGGGGGCAAAAGACAGTACTATTTTAGCCACCTTTGTAATGCAGGGCTTAATGCAAGCATTTGTAGGAGTCGCGCTCGGGACATTAATTGGAGTGGTATTGGCGCTTAACATAAGCGAGCTATTTACCTGGATAAGCCAATTATTTGGAGCTAACCCGCTTGAAGGTGTTTATTTTATAGAGTTTTTGCCAAGTAAATTAGCACTTGAAGACATTGGTATTACAGTGATTGTTACGTTTGTGCTTGCGATACTTGCCACTATTTATCCTGCATGGCAAGCAACGCGCGTAGATCCTGCCAAGGTGCTAGGTAACTAGGTATAAGAAGCTCAAATAAAAATTAATAGGGTGGTATTAGTAAACCTGTTAAACTAGGTGCTTATTTAAAATTAAGCAATAACTGCTTGGTTGCTATACCTCACTTTGGGATTTACTTTGACTAATAACGATATTTTACGCCGCATTCGCTACACTTTTAACTTAACTGATACTGCTATGGTCAATGTTTTTGCATCAGCAGAGCATACTGTTACCAAAGAGCAAGTAATTGCATGGTTAACTAAAGAAGGTGAAGAGGCTTTTACCCCAATAAGTGATACTGAGTTTGCTAGCTTTTTAAATGGGTTTATTAATACCCAACGTGGCAAACGCGAAGGTGAGCAACCAGAGCCTGAGAAAAAGCTAAATAACAATATTATCTTCATGAAGCTGCGTATTGCTTTAAACATGAAAGCAGAAGATGTTATAGCAACACTGGCACTTGTTGATTTTGACTTAAGCAAACATGAGTTAAGTGCATTTTCTCGTAAAGTAGACAACAAACATTACCGTGTTTGTAACGATCAAATACTACGCTTGTTTTTAACTGGTGTTCAAAAGCAGCACCGTCCAGAAGAATCTGCTGAGTAACTGGTTTTAGCTAATCAGCTTTTAGTTAATGGGTTTTATATGCGCGCAATGCAGTATAAAGCCTATTAATTGTTATATTTTTAAACAAACCTACACCTAACCTAATACTTCTAAAATTCCCGTTTAAAAATATTACAATTTAGCCTTGCACAAATCTTCACGTGCAGCTGTGAATTTAAATTCATCTTTAATCAATAAAAATCAAACTTCCAATCAAGAATAATTCAAGTACTGAACGTTAAATATCTTAACTTTCCATGCTAAGGTAGCAGTTAATTATATTAAATTAAGACCTTAAAGCATGAATCATAAACTTGATCACGTTTACTTTAACATTTGATAAATACTTTTATTATTAACACGGAAGAATAATTATGAATTATATCCATAGCACAATTGCACAATTAAAAAATAGTAGCCCTGCACAATATGAGTTTTATCAAGCTGTTGAAGAAGTACTTGAGTCACTCGAACCTATCTTAGAAAACTCAGAAAAATACAAAAAAAATGCCATTATTCAACGCTTAGTTGAGCCCGAACGCCAAATTATGTTTAGAGTTCCCTGGGTTGATGACGAAGGCAATATTCAGGTAAATAAAGGCTACAGAATTGAGTTTAACTCTGCACTTGGCCCCTATAAAGGTGGTTTACGTTTTCACCCCAGTGTAAACGCTAGCATAATTAAGTTTTTAGGATTTGAGCAAATATTTAAAAATGCTTTAACGGGTTTATCAATTGGTGGCGGTAAAGGGGGGGCAAACTTTGATCCTAAAGGGCGATCGGACGCTGAAATAATGCGTTTTTGCCAATCATTTATGAGCGAGCTCTATCGCCATATTGGCCCTACAACCGATGTACCCGCTGGAGATATAGGTGTAGGAGCAAGAGAAATAGGTTACATGTTTGGTCAATATAAACGTTTAACTGGTCGCTATGAAGGCGTATTAACAGGCAAAAGCCTGTTATGGGGCGGATCGCTAGTACGCAAAGAAGCAACGGGTTACGGCGCTGTTTATTTTGCTGACTACATGCTACAAGCACGCGGCGATAGCCTACAAGGTAAGCGCTGTTTAGTCTCGGGCGCAGGTAATGTTGCTATTTATGCTATGGAAAAACTTTATCAAATGGGGGCAACACCAGTAAGTTGCAGCGACTCTCGTGGCACTGTGTATCATGAGTCGGGTATAGATTTAGACCTTATTAAGTGTTTAAAAGAGCAATCGCGTGATTGTTTAAGTGCATACAAACAAACTCACCCCGATGCTATTTATATTGCTGTAAATGACTACCCTAAAGATGGGCATGCTGTTTGGCGATTTAACGCAGATGCTGCTTTTCCATGCGCCACACAAAATGAATTAACAGAGGGCGATGCAAACGCATTATTAACCGGCGGCTGCTTATTAGTAAGTGAAGGCGCAAATATGCCTTCTACAAAAGAGGCTATTGAGAGCTTTATTGCTGCAAAAATTGCGTATGGACCAGGTAAAGCCGCCAATGCTGGCGGCGTTGCAACAAGCCAATTAGAAATGGCACAAAATGCAAGTATGCAAAGTTGGACCTTTGAAGAAGTTGATGAAAAGCTAAAACAAATTATGAAAAATATATTTGTTACCGCTAATGATACCGCTACAGAATTTGGTGAGCCTGGAAACCTTTTATTAGGTGCTAATATTGCAGGCTTTAGACGTGTCGCCGATGCAATGATTGAGCAAGGCGTAGTGTGAACTACCCATCGACGCCGCTTCGCGTCGATCAATGGGTTTTCTCGGAAAGATTCGATAAAAAACACGATTAAATGCCAAATCTAGCCATAAGTTTATACCTAATTGTGGCTAGATTTAGTTATAAATGTGATTAGTTAATTATAACTCTATAAAGCTGAGCTATAACAGCGTAGGATCAACTTACTTTCGAATGAAAAATAGGTTTGCACCTTAGTGCATTAACACAAAAATTTATGCAAACAACTGCAAAAGCATCACTTCCAAACGCCTTACTTATTTCTATTAGCACACCGCAGTTTAAAGGTGACGAAGCTACAGAGTCGCTTGCAGAACTTGCGCGCTTGGTGACTACTTTAGGGTTTAAAGTAGTAGGTACTCAATCGCAAAAGCAAAGTTCTACCCAAAAGGTTAATGTACTTGGCTCAGGCAAACTAGCAGAAATAGCGCACCTTACTGGTAATAAAGGGTCTGCTGCAGAAGAGCAAGAGGATGAAAATGTTCTTGATGACGATCCATTATCCGACATGCCGTCAGAAATCCCATCAGACGATTTAGATTTTGCTTGTGCCGATGTTGTAGTTTTTGACTGCGATTTAACGCCTTCTCAACTACGTAATGTTGAGAACCAGTTAGGTGTAGAGGTATTTGACCGTACCGGCATAATTATTGAAATATTTAGCCGTCATGCGCGTACTAAAACTGCAAAATTACAAGTTGAAATTGCTCGTCTTAATTATGTAGCGCCTCGACTTCGTGAAACATCAACCGGTGATAAAGAACGCCAAATGGGTAAAGGTGCGGGTGAAACCACACTTGAGCTAAATCGCCGTAAAGTACGTGACCAGCTAGCAGAATTAAAACGCGAACTTGTTAGTGTTCAAGATGTAATGATGGACAGACGAACGCAGCGCTCTGAGCTATTTTCAGTGGCTTTAATTGGTTATACCAATGCGGGTAAGTCATCAATGATGCGTGCTATTACAGGCAGTGATGTAGAGGGCGAAAATAAGCTTTTTGCTACGCTAGATACTACAGTTCGTGCGTTATATCCCATTACACAGCCTCGTATACTCGTATCAGATACTGTTGGTTTTATTAAAAAGTTACCTCACGATTTGGTTGCTTCGTTTCACTCAACGCTCGCTGAAGCACATGATGCGTCGCTACTTTTGTATGTTGTTGATGCGTCAGACCCTTCTTTTCGTTCACAGCTTGAAGTAGTACATAAAGTACTGGCAGAGGTCGGTGTTGAAGGCAGCAAAAAATTATTAGTGCTGAATAAATCAGACCAATTAAGTACTGAGCAACAGCAATCGCTGATGGAAGAGTTTCCTGATGCGATGATGACCTCTACTCGTAACCCTGACGACATTAGTAAACTGCACAAATATATTGTTGATATTGCTCAAGAGGACATGATTGAAGAAGACGTTATTATTCCGTACACCGCGAAAGGTATAGTAGGCGAAATTCGATCAAGTATGAGTGTGGTTAAAGAAGAGTATGAATATAGCCATATTAAATTAACAGTACGCTCAAGTGCGATTGATTTAGAGCGTTTAAAAAAGAGAATGTTAGATTTATAATAAATCCAGCATACAAAAAGCACAGCCAATTGGCTGTGCTTTTTAATCGTTACTTGAGATAGATTTATGATTTAGAGTTCAGGTTTTTGTAGAGGAAAAATTAAGAGAAGGCTTTGTCGCTTAGCTCTTCTTGCATTTGCTCTCGCATTTTAAATTTTTGCAGTTTACCTGTTACTGTCATTGGGTAGTTTTCTACAAAGCGGATATGTCGTGGCATTTTAAAGTAGGCTAGTTTGTCTTTTAAAAACTCACGAATTGCTTGCTCATCAAGCACTGCATCTTCTTTTGGTTGGATCCAAGCGCACACTTCCTCGCCATACTTTTCATCTGTTATACCAAATATGGCAGCATCTTGAATGCCCGGGTAGGTGTAAAGTACTTCTTCTATTTCGCGAGGGTAAATGTTTTCGCCGCCGCGAATAATCATATCTTTAATACGGCCCACTATGGTGACAAACCCTTCAGTATCCATTACACCTAAATCACCAGAGTGTAGCCAACCGCTGTCATCTATTGTGGCTTTTGTTTTAGTTTCGTCATTCCAATAGCAGCGCATTATACCTGCACCTTTACTACACACCTCTCCAGGTTGACCAATTTGTTGAATGTTACCCAATTCGTCAATAATTTTAACCTCGGTATGCGCAAGCGCACGGCCAACAGTCGTTACTTGGCGCTCTATTGATGAGTCTGTTTCGGTAATGTTGTTTATGGGGCTGCACTCAGTTTGCCCGTAAGCAATGAGCACTTGATGCATGTTCATTTGTGTTTGTACTTTTCGCATTACTTGCTCAGGGCACGTTGAACCGGCCATTACACCTGTGCGCAAAGTACTTAGGTCGTAATCGTTAAAATTACTTAGTTCAAGCTCACTAATAAACATAGTGGGTACACCATGCAGCGCTGTACAGCCTTCTTGTTGCACTACATCAAGTGTAGTTTTTGCATCGAACGAATCACCTGGGTAAATGGCTGCAGCACCTTTACTAACACATAATAAGCTACCTAGTACCATAGCAAAGCAATGATACAGCGGGATCGGAATGCATAATTTGTCATCGCTTGTAAAATGCATAGACTCAGCAACAAATAACGCATTATTTAAAATGTTTTTATGTGTAAGCGTTGCGCCTTTTGGATTGCCTGTTGTACCCGATGTAAATTGGATATTGATATCTTGCTCTGCATTTAAGTTTGCACCAATTACTTTTAATTCAAGCTCATGTGCCGATGTTGGCAAGTTAATAACATCATTAAACGCATGCATACCAGGAGATTCTTCATCACCGATACGAATTATATTTTTAAGAGTGGGCAATGCCTTTAAATTAAGCTTATTTTTATCGCAACTAGCAAGTTCTGGAGCCAAACTATTAAGCATTTCTAAATAATCACTGCCTTTGAAATTTGATGCTGTAATTAAGGTTGAACATTCAACACTATTTAAAGCGTATTGTAATTCGTTAGGGCGATATGCAGGGTTAATACACACCATTATTGCGCCAATTTTGGCTGTTGCAAACTGGGTTAA
The DNA here is from genome assembly GCF_056470645.1 of Pseudoalteromonas sp. TP27. Taxonomy (NCBI): domain Bacteria; kingdom Pseudomonadati; phylum Pseudomonadota; class Gammaproteobacteria; order Alteromonadales; family Pseudoalteromonadaceae; genus Pseudoalteromonas; species Pseudoalteromonas sp. TP27. The sequence continues at coordinate 27,257 of NZ_JARDAK010000011.1, forward strand.
GCACCATTCAATATTATTGGGAGACCAAATACCAACGCGCTCTCCTGGTTTTACACCAAGGGCCAGTAAGCCCATAGCAAGTTGATTAACTTCTTTTTGAAACTCTTTATATGTTAAACGAATATCTTGATGATGAACTACAACGGCTAAAGCCTTTGGGTTTTTGTCGACAATAAAGTCAAAGTACTCGCCAATGGTTGAATTTGTTAAAGGTGTGCTTTGTATACCTTTAAAATAGCTTTGCGATAACGGTAAATGATTTATTTGTTCTAATTCTTTTACCGCAATAGTGTGTGTGTGCATTGCTTTCTCCATGAAAAGTGTGTGAGTTATGTAAACTACAAAGTTAAAATAAACACATATTGTCGACAAAGAGAAGGGTGGTTAGACTAATGTATTATACCAACCTGCATAAATATTTGATCAATTTAACGAATTAAATTGCACTATAACGTCGTTAAAAATTTTTTATTTAGAACAACTAGATACAAAAATTTTAGCCTAGTTCTAGCGTGATTTTCTTAACGTTAAATAGACCCCGTATATAAGCAGGTTGGTATGAGTACCTTTATAAAATCTAATCATGTTTTTTAGATACAAAAAAACGCGTCTTACAGAGTAAGTACGCGTTTTTAAACGAGCAATGAGTTTACATTTCGTCGCTGCGGTATGTTTTTTTCATTATATAAACGTAGGCATTTACGAATGCATTTTCTTGGTACTTTTTAAGACCCGTTTCTTCAAAATCAATAGGAATAGGATTACGCTTAACCTGTTCTTTAATTTCGGTTGTGGTAAATAAACGTACATCTAAATTGTCGATTAATTGAATTGCAGTTTCCATTTTGAATCCTTTTGCGCTGCCAGCAAATTTACCTTTTGGCTGACGCTCACGAATTGCAACAGAATCAATTTGGTAGTCTTGCATTAGTTTTGCAAAATCAAATTGAAATTTACGCATTACTTCAGTGTCGTTACCGTTACCTAAGGTAAAGCGTGTTTGGCGCACATCGCGAATATCAAATACGTCATTATCTTTACTTAAAATACAAAGTAGTACATCACTACCGGTAATTTCTACACCACATGTTCTCATGTCTATTCTCTAAAATAACTTAATTACGCAGTATTATACGCAACGTACATTAAAATGCGAGTACAGGTATAGTTGTAGGCGCGTAATTAGCGCGTTGATGCTTTTATATTTTAATTAAATGATTTTTTTTGCACTAAAAGCTACATTTTGTGCTCAAAACGGGTGGATTTCACCCCTTTAAACTTGTAATTAAATGCACAGCACGCGACAATATATGCTTGTAGTTGAATAGACTCGTCATCTACATTAATTAGTCAATGCTTATTCGTAAAAGCGTTGTCGAGCCATTCTCATTTAATTTAATAAAAATACACGTGATACATTGTAGGTGTCACCACTGTAGTAAGGATTTATAATGCCAGTTATTACTCTTCCAGACGGAAGTCAACGTAGTTTTGAAAACCCTGTAAGCACGCTTGATGTTGCAAACGATATTGGTCCTGGTTTAGCTAAAGCGACCATTGCCGGTCGTGTTAATGGCGACCGTGTTGATGCATGTGATAAAATTTGTGAAGATTCTCGCCTTGAGATCATCACCGCAAAAGACGATGACGGCCTTGAAATTATTCGTCACTCTTGTGCTCACTTAATTGGTCATGCAGTTAAGCAACTTTTCCCAGACGCAAAAATGGCAATTGGTCCTACTATTGATAACGGTTTTTACTACGATATCGATATGGAACATTCATTATCACAAGATGATCTTGAAGCAATTGAAAAGCGTATGTTGCAACTAGCTAAAACAAACTACGACGTAGTGAAAAAAACAGTAAGCTGGCAAGAAGCACGCGATACATTTGAAGCGCGTGGCGAAACATACAAAATAGAAATTTTGGACGAAAACATTGCTAAAGATGACCGTCCAGGGTTATATCATCACGAAGAATATGTAGACATGTGTCGTGGACCTCACGTTCCTAACATGAAATTTTGCCAAAACTTCAAAATAATGAAAGTGGCAGGTGCATATTGGCGTGGTGATTCAGACAACAAAATGCTACAACGTATTTACGGCACAGCGTGGGGCGATAAAAAGCAACTTAAAGCGTATTTAAAACGCCTTGAAGAAGCTGAAAAACGCGATCACCGTCGTATTGGTAAAGCGCTTGATTTATGGCATTGGCAAGAGGAAGCGCCAGGCATGGTATTTTGGCACAACGATGGTTGGAGCATTTACCGCGAGCTTGAAGAATTTGTACGTGAAAAATTACGTGAATATGAATACGAAGAAGTAAAAGGTCCAATGATGATGGACCGTTCACTTTGGGAAAAATCAGGTCACTGGGAAAAGTATTCAGAAGCAATGTTTACCACTGAATCTGAAAAGCGTGAATACGCAATCAAACCAATGAACTGCCCAGGTCACGTGCAGATCTTTAACCAGGGTTTAAAATCGTACCGTGATTTACCACTTCGTATGGCTGAATTTGGTTGTTGTCACCGTAATGAGCCATCAGGTGCACTACACGGTTTAATGCGTGTACGTGGCTTTACCCAAGATGATGCTCACATTTTCTGTACCGAAGAGCAGATAATGGACGAAGTTTCAGCGTGTATTAAGATGGTTTATGATACATATGAAACATTCGGATTTGAGAAGATTGTAGTTAAGCTATCTACTCGCCCAGAACAACGCATTGGTGAAGACCATATGTGGGATAAAGCAGAGCTTGCTTTAGCCGAAGCACTTAAGCTAAATGATATTGAATTTGATTATCTTCCGGGCGAAGGCGCATTTTACGGTCCGAAAATTGAATTTACTTTGTACGATTGTTTAGACAGAGCGTGGCAGTGTGGTACAGTGCAATTAGACTTTGCATTACCGGGTCGTTTAGGCGCTACTTATGTAGCAGAAAATAACGAACGTCGTACACCTGTAATGATACATCGTGCCATTTTAGGTTCTATTGAACGCTTTATTGGTATTTTAACAGAAGAGTACGCTGGTTTATTCCCGACGTGGCTTGCGCCAAAGCAAGCGGTAATAATGAATATTACCGATAAACAGGCTCCTTATGTTAAAGAAGTTGTACAAAAATTAAATAAACTTGGAATTAGAGCCGCTGCTGACTTGAGAAATGAGAAGATTGGCTTTAAAATCCGTGAGCATACACTTAAGCGTATTCCATACCTGCTTGTTGTTGGCGATAAAGAAGTTGAACAACAAGAAGTAGCAGTGCGTACTCGCACAGGTGAAGACCTAGGCAAATTTAATGTCGATGATTTTGTAGCTAAAATTAGCGAAGAAATTAAAAATCGACAGTAAAAATCGAGCGTGTAAGGCATTAACAAACAGCCAATTACACGCTTATATTATTGATATTCTTGGAGGAACGTACTATTAGAGGCGGCAAGAAAGGGCAACAAACAGCTCAAAAAAATCGTATTAACGAAGAAATTACAGCGCAAGAAGTTCGTTTAATTGACATTGAAGGCGAACAAGCTGGAATTCAGTCATTACAAGACGCGCAAACTATGGCCGATGCAGCGGGTGTTGATCTTGTTGAGATCAGTCCAAACGCTGAGCCGCCTGTTTGTAGAATCATGGATTACGGTAAGTTCATCTTTGAAAAAAGCAAAGAACTAAAAGAGCAGAAGAAGAAGCAAAAGCAGATCCAGATAAAAGAAATCAAATTCCGTCCTGGTACGGATGAAGGTGATTATCAGGTTAAGCTTCGCAACTTACGTAAGTTCTTAGAAGCTGGCGATAAAGCTAAGATTACTATCCGCTTCCGTGGTCGTGAAATGGCTCACCAAGAAATTGGTATAGAATTATTAAACCGTATCAAAACCGATTTAGAAGATCTTGCAGTAGTTGAGTCTTTCCCAAATCGTGTTGAAGGCCGCCAAATGGTTATGATGATGGCGCCTGTTGCTAAAAAATAATTTTTAAGCGATAATACGCACCGAAATTAGCTTAGGTCTGCAAGTAATATGCGAATATTCACCTGAGTTAACCGGTCTTAAAGTAAGATTGCGGCATTTATGCTGGGTCTTCACCGGAACATGGCAGTAAGTTAGGCCTAAAAGTGGAGCTATAGAAATATATCTCACGCCTGCTTACTAATTTAAAAGCAATACAATTTGGAGTTATTGCAATGGCTTATAAGCTAAAAAGTCACAGTGGCGCTGCTAAGCGTTTCAAAAAGACTGCTTCTGGCGGTTTCAAGCGTAAACAAGCGCATCTTCGTCATATTCTGACTAAGAAAACTTCTAAGCGTAAGTTACACCTACGTCCTAAGATGATGGTTCATAAAAATGACCATGGTCTAGTTTCACGTATGTTACCGTTCGCTTAATAGGGGTTTTTAGAAATGGCAAGAGTTAAACGCGGCGTTGTCGCACGTGCACGTCACAAAAAAGTTTTAAAACAAGCAAAAGGTTACTACGGAGCACGTTCACGTGTTTACCGCGTAGCTTTCCAGGCTGTTACTAAAGCGGGTCAATACGCTTACCGTGACCGTCGTGCGAAGAAACGTACTTTCCGTCAATTATGGATTGCACGTATCAATGCTGCTTCACGTCAAAATGGTCTGTCTTACAGCCGTTTTATCAATGGTCTTAAAAAGACATCTGTAGAAATCGATCGTAAGATCCTTGCAGATATCGCTGTTTACGACCAAGTTGCATTCGCAGCGCTTGTAGAAAAAGCAAAAGAAGGCCTAGCCGCTTAAGCTTTTTCATATAAGTATTAAAAAGGAGCCCATGGCTCCTTTTTTTGTGCCTGTAATTTAATAATTTAGCGGAGTTGTTTTATGTGTTTTTTAAATTGGGTTTATAATACCAATTCCAATAAATAGCTGATCTATTTACTTGCTAAAACAACCCATTTCTTTGTTGTAAATATCGCAAAGGGAACAACCATTTACATCAATTTACGCCTAGAACTGAATTATTTTTTCGGCGTAAAATTTAGATCACATACTTAATGGAATTGGTATAAATAGTAATATAATGAATTACTATAATTAATAATGTTATATAGCCTTAAAAGACAGGTGTGAATGAGTGATACCAATCTGCTTATATACGGGGTCTATTTAACGTTAAGAAGATTACGCTATAACTAGGCAAAAATTTTTGTATCTAGTTGTTCTCGGCAATTGCTCCCTGCATTGCTCTACCTCCTGCATCCATGCAGTCGTAAATAAAAAATTTTTAACGACGTTATAGTGAAATTTAATTCGTTAAATTGATCAAAGATTTATGCAGATTGGTATGAGATGTAATTGGCTGCATTTTTTTGTTGAATCACCGCAGTTTCCTCATTATAAAAAATTTAGTTGATATAATTTATATAATTGAGGCGTTTGTTAGAGAATTTTATGTTTGCAAGTTTACTAGTTTTATCTGCAAGTGTGGCGTATGACGCGCACTTACCTCCACTCATTGAGTGGCAGGGGAAAAGCGTAGAGCTTTTACAAAAAGAAGGGCCGTTAACTACTGATTTTGAGCTGTCAGCAGGTGAAGCGTCGCCCGATTATGCAAATACAATGGCATTTGTAGATAGGTTAGTTGCTGCAAACCCTACTCAGTTTCAATCTCAAATTATTGGCTATAGTAATAGCAAGCGTGCAATAAAAATGCTAATTGCCAGTGAGCAAGGCTTTTTTGAAGCAAGACAAATGGCTAATAGTACAAAGCCGACTATTTTTATTCAGGCAGGAATACATTCTGGTGAAATAGACGGTAAAGATGCCATGTTTATGTTGCTTAGAGATATAGCGACGGGTAAGCGCCGTGACATTTTAAAAAAGGTAAACATATTATTTATTCCTATTTTAAATGTAGATGGACACGAACGCAGTAGTGCATTTAATCGCATCAATCAACGAGGCCCTGCTAAAATGGGCTTTAGAACAAATGCAAACAACCTTAATTTAAATCGCGATTTTACTAAACTTGATACGCCAGAAGTCAGAAGTGTTTTAAAGGTTATTAACGACTACAACCCAAATTTATACATTGATGTACACGTTACCGATGGGGCAGATTACCAATACGATGTGACTTATGGCTACAATCCGGTATTTTCAAGCGAATCGCCTGCGGTATCTGACGCTTTAAACCAGTTTTTTAAACCTATGATTGACGATACGCTGGCTGAACAAGGCCACACGCCAGGGCCACTTGTTTTTGTTATGGACAAGCGAGATTTTAAAAAAGGATTAGCGGGGTGGGTTGCTACGCCGCGCTTTTCAAATGGTTGGGGCGATTTAAAATCATTACCGACTATTTTAGTAGAAAACCATTCATTAAAACCTTACAAGCAACGTGTATTAGGAACTTACGTGTTTTTAGATGGTGCTATTACTGCGCTATCTAAGCACAGTCATGAATTAGCTAATGCAGTAAAAAAAGAACAGGAATTTGTTCCTAAACAGTTAATAGTAAAGCGTGGCTATGCCAAGCAAGCTGATACGATTGCGCAGTTTAAAGGTATTGAGTATTCATCAAGCATGAATGCACTTTCGGGCCAAAATGAAGTTAAGTATTTAGGTAAAGCACACACCTATACCGACTTACCTATTTATTGGCAAAAAGATGTACAACATACAGTTGAAGTACCTAAAGCTTTTTTTATTCCGCCTGTATATGGCAATATTGTTGAAAAGTTAAAGCTACACGGTGTATCTATTAATAAACTTGAAGGGGCGAATACACAGCCTTTAAAAGTAGCTAAAGTAAAAGACTATACGTTTGATAAAGCACCTTTTGAAGGGCGTTTTAGAGTGTCAGCCACTTTTGATTATGTGCCTGCTATTAATGTCGATTTAGATGGCTGGTATCAAGTCAATACCCAACAAAAAGCAGGTGAGCTTGCTGTGCATTTGTTGCACCCTGAAGCACCTGATTCATTTTTTGCTTGGGGGGAATTTAATACAATTTTTCAGCGTACTGAGTACATGGAAAATTATGCGCTAATTCCATTCGCACGCCAAATGTTAAAAGACAATCCAAAGCTAGCGCTTAAGTTTGACGAAAAGCTTAAAGATAAATCATTCGCGAATGACGCTGATGCACGATTAAATTGGTTATATGAGCAAAGCCCATTTTATGATCAAGCGTACTTAAAGTATCCGATACTTATGTCATTCGAAGAAGAAGTGGTTATCCCGGATCAAAAAAGTAAAGAAATCTAATATGCAAATAATAACTATACCCGTCACTGCATTTGCACAGAATAGCCGTATCATTGCGTGTAGCGAAACTAAACAAGCGGTAGTTGTGGATCCTGGTGGCGATGCAGAAAAAATAATCGCGGCCCTAAATGAGCATAAATTAAAACTAAATGCTATTTGGTTAACACTCGGGCATTTAGATCATGTGGGTGCGGCAGATATTTTGCGTAATCAATTTAACGTACAAATTATTGGTCCACAAAAAGATGAATACTTTTGGTTTGAAAACTTGCCTATACAAGCACAAATTTTCGGGTTTAAACCTATTGAGCCGTTTTATCCGGATATTTGGCTAAACCATAACGACACCGTGAGCGTAGGTAAACTTAGATTTTTAGTGAAACATTGCCCGGGGCATACACCGGGTCATATTGTGTTTTATCAACAAGAGCACGAGTGCGTTATTGTAGGTGATGTTATTTTTAAGGGTTCAGTAGGGCGCACTGATTTTCCTAAGGGGAATAGTGAGCAACTTATTGAATCAATTAAAACGCAAGTTCTTACACTGCCGGATAGCACTAAAATTTTAGCAGGACACGGAAGCGACACGACAGTCGGTTTTGAAAAACAAACAAATCCCTTTGTCAGTGGTAAGTTTGGTTAAATAACTTATTGAAGGTTAGTTAACTGTATAAAAATTAAAAATAAGCAGACTGTGTTTTAAAATGGCTGTATAATTTAACCAGTTTATTTGATAAATAAGAAATAAAATGTCTCTAAATCACGTAGATCGCCAAATATTGGCACTTTTACAACAAGATGCTAGTTTATCAACCGCAGAAATTGCAGATAAAGTAGGCTTGTCTCAATCTCCATGCTGGCGTCGAATTGCCAAGCTAGAGCAAGATGGTTATATAAAAAGCAAAGTGGCTCTTTTAGATGAGAAAAAGCTTGGCTTTGATATGCTGGTATACGCACATGTGCGTTTATCAAACCACGGTAAAAAGAACCTTGCTGAATTTGAAAAACTTATAATGAGTTACGATCAAGTCACAGAGTGTTACACAATGGCCGGAACAATGGACTTTATGCTACGCATAATTTCACAAGGCATTGAAGGATATGAGCACTTTGTACGCGATAACTTGTTAAGCTTAGAATATGTACAGGAAGTACATTCTAACGTAACAATGACATGTGTAAAACGCAGTACTTCTCTTCCTTTATAAAGCACTTCTTTGTAAAGCTAAACCACTTTTAGTTTAGCTTTACGGCACAATGACAATTGTTAACTGAGCGCTATTTTGATAGAATTTAGCGCTTTTTTTATACCCATAACACCATTTGAGGAACTCAATGTTTAACTTACTCAGTAGGGCGCCTAGCTCTGCTAAAAACGATATTTTATCTGGATTAACTGTGGCGCTTGCCTTAGTTCCAGAAGCTGTTGCGTTTGCCTTTGTTGCAAATGTAGAACCTTTAGTTGGTCTATATGCCGCGTTTATCGTTGGTTTAATTACGGCTATATTTGGTGGCCGCCCTGGTATGATTTCAGGTGCAACCGGTGCACTAGCTGTTGTTATGGTAAGTTTAGTACTTGATCATGGTGTTGAGTACCTATTTGCAACAGTGCTGCTCATGGGCATACTGCAAATACTCGCCGGCGTCTTTAAGCTTGGAAAGTTTATTCGCATGGTTCCCCATCCGGTAATGCTAGGTTTTGTAAATGGCTTAGCCATTGTTATATTTTTAGCCCAATTAGGGCAATTTAAAGTCCCTGATGGTATGGGCGGACAAGAATGGATGACGGGTAATCCGCTATACATTATGCTTGGATTAGTGGCTTTAACAATGGCTATTATTCAGTTTTTACCAAAACTAACTACGGCTGTACCTTCCACACTAGTTGCTATTATTACAGTAACAGCTTTAGTAATTGGCTTGGACTTAGAAGCGCATACTGTTGTTGATTTCTTAAAAGGTATGACTGGCGACGAAGCTGCAACAATTGCTGGCGGTTTACCGCAATTCCATATTCCAATGGTGCCGTTCACATTTGAAACGCTGCAAATCATTTTTCCTTATGCACTTATTTTAGCGGCTATTGGTTTAATTGAATCATTATTAACGCTTAGCTTAATTGACGAGATTACAGAAACCCGTGGTCATAGTAATAAAGAGTGTATAGGCCAAGGCGCTGCAAATATTACTTGTGGTATGTTTGGTGCTATGGGTGGTTGTGCAATGATTGGTCAATCAATGATAAACATTAACTCAGGTGGTCGCTCGCGTTTATCGGGTATTAGTGCCGCTTTAATGCTACTGGCGTTTATTATTTTTGCTTCAAGCTTAATTGAGATGATCCCATTAGCTGCGCTAGTAGGTGTTATGTTTATGGTTGTATTAGGTACATTTGAATGGGCTAGCTTTAAAATGATGAAGCGTGTGCCTCTATCTGACGCCTTCGTAATAGTACTTGTATCGGGTGTTACGGTTGTTACTGATTTAGCGATTGCAGTGTGTGTAGGTGTTATTGTATCTGCGCTGGTATTTGCTTGGCAGCATGCTAAACACATATACACAACGAACTACATTGATGAAGACGGCGCTAAAGTATATGAGCTACATGGTCCACTTTTCTTTGGTTCAGTTAAAAACTTTGCAGAGTTGTTTGATGTTAAAAACGACCCTAAAAATGTCATTGTTGAGTTTAAACATAGCCGTGTATCAGATCACAGTGCAATAGAAGCGATAGATACACTCGCTGATAAGTACACTAAAGCGGGTAAGCAACTTCACTTACGTCATTTGAGTAAAGACTGCACGCAGTTACTACACAAAGCACGCGATTTAGTTGAAGTAAATGTAATTGAAGATCCTACTTATAAAGTGGCTTCTGACAAACTTGCATAGTTATTTATTGAGTAAATAGCTTTTAAAAAAGCGAAAGGTTAAAGCCTTTCGCTTTTTTATTACACCTAGCACACAACTTTGCGTTAAGGCTCTTAAAAACCAAGACAGTTTGTAGTGATAAACATTCTTATAAATCGATATAATGAGTAAACATAATTATTATAAAAATTAACTTTTTTACTGTTCTCTGTCGTTAGAATAATAAAAATAACAGACCTGTTTAAAAATAAATTTTATATCATTTGAATTAAACCCCCATGGAGTAAAAGTAAATTTTGAACTGGCAATCTTTGGTTGATAACCGACAACGCTTTTTTTGGCTTTTGCAAATTGCAGGCTGGATTGGTTATGCGTTAGTAAATTATATCGGCTCTAAAGTATTTGAAATGCGTGATATTTACGTATTTGTTATTTTATTAAATGCTTATGCTGGTTGCTTAATGACAGTGCCGCTTAGGTATATCTATCGTAAAATTTGGAATGCTTCGCCCTGGGTATTAATGATTGTAGTATTTGGTGCCTCTTATATAACAGGTACTTTATGGGCTGTTGTTCAAAAATTTAATTTGTGGGAAATATATCGCCATGGCTATAGGCCAGAGGAGTGGTTTTATTACCTGCAACAAGGCTTAGATTCAGTTTATATTATACTGTGTTGGAGCGGATTATATTTTGGTGTTAAGTATTATCAATTGTTACAAGGTGAACGTCAAAAAGCGCTTAAAGCGACAACCATGGCACATGAAGCACAATTAAAAATGTTGAGATACCAGCTTAATCCTCATTTTCTATTTAATACACTTAATGCTATTTCCACATTAATTTTGGTAAAAGAAAACAAAGATGCTAATTTAATGGTGTCGAAGCTTAGTGATTTTTTACGTTATACACTCAATACCGATCCAATTAAAAAAGTACCGTTGGAGCAAGAGCTGCATGCACTTATGTTGTACCTTGAAATTGAACGTGTACGTTTTGACGAACGACTAAAAGTTAACGTTGAAGTAAGCGAGGAAGCTAAACAAGCATTATTGCCAAGCTTAATTTTGCAACCGATTATTGAAAACGCAATTAAGTACGCTATTGCTCATCTAACAGAAGGTGGTGTAATAGATATTAAAGCGCAGGTGTTTGCTAACGAATTATTATTAGAAGTTGGCGATAACGGCCCAGGTACAGACATAAAAGATGGCCAGTTAGTCAATGCACAGGGCGTTGGTGTAGCAAACACAAAAGATAGATTAAAAACGCTCTACGAGAATAATTATTCGTTTGTATTATCACATAATACGCCAAGTGGATTAAAAGTTAATCTGCGAATCCCGTTTGAGAAGGCTGTGAAGAAATGATAAAAATAAAAACACTTATTGTTGATGATGAACCATTAGCACGTAAAGGTTTAGATGTAAGGCTTGCAGAGTTTGCTGATATTGAAGTAATCAAACTATGCAGCTCAGGTGCTGATGCTATTGAAACATGTAAAAACGAAAAAATAGACTTAGTATTTCTAGATATTCAAATGCCAGGCATGAATGGCTTTGAAGTTGCCCGAGCGCTTAGTGAAAGCACAAAAGTGCTTCCTGCCATTGTGTTTGTAACTGCTTTTGATCAATTTGCAGTTAAAGCGTTTGAGATTCATGCTTTAGATTACATTTTAAAACCCGTTGATGATAACAGACTAAAACAGGCGGTAGAAAAAGTGCATACCTACTTAAAAACGCAGCAAGACAACGCCCATAAGAAAAAACTAGCGAGTTTTGTAGCCGGGATCACTGGTAATAATTGCGAAGAAATTCTTAAAAAATTAGCCACTGGCGACACCTTAACAGACAGGCGCTACCCAGAGTCACTCGCTGTAAAAGAGCAGGGGGAAATAGTTAGAGTTCCCGTTGCTACTATTCAATGGGTTGATGCTGCTGGCGACTACATGTGTTTACATTGTGAAGATGGCCAAACACATATTTTACGTAAAACAATGAAAGAGCTAGAACAAGAGCTCGACCCTCAGTTGTTTGTACGCGTACACCGCAGTGCAATAGTAAATACAAAGCAAATTAGTAAGTTGGTTACGCAGGTAAGTGGTGAGTATTTATTAGTACTTGAAAACGGACAAGAGCTTAAAGTAAGCCGTAGCTACCGTGATAAAGTAAAAGCAGCACTAGCAAGTTAAAACCAACGCCTTTACTACAGATACAAAAAATGCGAGCTAAGCTCGCATTTTTTATATTTGTGATTAATTATACCAATTGCGTTAAATAAGTAATCTATTATAGCGCTAAGAAAATAGCGCTATAATAAGGCGAAAATTATGACATGTAGTTGTTCTATATGAATAATTTTCAACGCAGTGAGAGCGCTATTTAATGCGATAGAATAATCATGTTTTTAATAAAATTGGTATTATGCAACGGTTACAATTTTCATTGTGTTAGTTGCGCCCACAGTTTCCATTGAGTCACCGTGAGTAATAATTACCGTATCGCCAGCTTGTAATGAGCCTTGAGCTACAAGTGTATCAAGTGCTGCTTTTACCATGCCGTCTTTTTCAGTTTTTGTAGAATCAAAAAACACCGGGTAAACACCACGATAAAGTGCAGTTTGACCTAATGTACTTGCATGACGAGAAAGCGAGTAGATTGGTAATCCTGAGCTGATACGCGACATTAATTTAGCCGTGCTACCAGATTCAGTGAGTGTGATAATTGCTTTAACCGAATCTAAGTGATTAGCTGCATACATAGCAGAAAGCGCGATAGATTCAGCGTTGTTAGAAAAGCGACTATCTAAACGATGCTTAGAAACGTGTGTTTCTTTTTGCGACTCAGCACCTAAACAAACACGTGCCATAGTTGCCACTGTTTCTTCAGGGTAATCACCGGCAGCTGTTTCAGCTGAAAGCATTACAGCATCAGTACCATCAAGAACAGCATTTGCCACATCCATAACTTCTGCACGTGTAGGCATAGGGTTATCGATCATCGATTCCATCATTTGCGTTGCTGTTACTACAGTACGATTTAATGAACGAGCACGACGAATAATTAGTTTTTGCTTGCCCATAAGTGCAGCATCACCAATTTCAACACCTAAATCACCACGCGCAACCATTACTGCGTCAGACGCTAGAATAATGTCATCAACAGCTTCTTGTGTTTCAACGGCTTCAGCACGTTCAATTTTTGCAAGTAGTTGTGCTTTTGAACCAGCAGCTTCAGCAAGTGAACGTACGTAGCGCATATCGTCGCCACTACGTGGAAATGATACGGCAATGTAATCTACGTCAATTTCAGCGGCAGTTATTAAATCGTCTTTATCTTTTTCAGTAAATGCTGGAGCCGTTAAGCCACCACCTAAACGGTTAATGCCTTTATTGTTAGATAAAACACCGCCAACAGTTACAGTACAATGTACTAAATGCCCAGCAACTTCATCAACACTAAGTTGGATAAGACCATCGTTTAGTAAAAGTAAATCGCCAGTGGTTACATCGTTAGGTAACTCTTTGTAGTCGATACCTACAGAGTTTACGTCGCCTTCGCCTTTTTCCATTTTTGCATCAAGGGTAAATTTTGCACCTACAGCAAGTGTTACTTTACCTTCTTTAAAAGTAGAAACACGGATTTTAGGACCCTGAAGGTCAGCAAGGATAGCAATATGCTTGCCTAATCTTTTTGCGATATCGCGCACTGCTTGTGCACGGTCTTTATGATCTTGGGCAACACCATGTGAGAAGTTTAAACGTACTACATTTGCCCCAGCGATAATAATTTTTTCTAGGTTGTTATCTCTATCGGTAGCAGGTCCAAGGGTAGCGACTATCTTTGTGCGTCTTAGCATCAATTTCTCCTAAGTGCTTGGTGAAAGCATGTTGACGGTTATTTTGTTGACTTAATCTAGCTATATTAGAACAAAATATTTTAGTTATGAGCAAACTTCAAATGTTTGCCACTATTTTATACAAAACTATTGTGTCATCATTATGACACCGGTGTCAGAATGCGTCAATGATCTTAATTTCAATTAGCTTTGCTTTTAGTCAACCCGAGAGCATCGATGTTTGATATAATTACGTAGCTTATTTATCTGTAATAAAAAAGCATGTTGTTACTAGCTCATGGTTAGCATTTTATGACTGCATGAGTATAATGCACGCGGTATTATTTAATTTATACACTGAATTTTCTACCCAAATAGTTGTTACCGAGGAGGACACTAAATGCAAGTTGCATTAGTAGGGTTAGGCGTTATGGGGAAAAATCTTGCCCTAAACTTGATTGAAAAAGGGATAACGCTCGTCGCTTATGACAAAAACCCACATGCGGGTGAAGAGTTACTAAGTTGTGCTAAATCTCAAGGCATGGCTGATAGGCTTCACATTGTTTCTGACTTAAGAGACATGGTTAGACGTTTAGAAGCACCTCGTTCTATTTTGTTACTTGTTCCTGCTGGCGAATTAGTTGATTCTGTTTGTAATGAACTAGTTGAAGCAGGCGTAGAGTGTAACGATATCATTGTTGATTGCGGTAACAGTAATTATAAAGATGGTATAACTCGCAAACTTAAATACCAAAATAAATTTGAATTTGCCACTATGGGCATTTCAGGTGGGGCAGAAGGCGCTCGCCACGGTCCTGCAATGATGGCAAGTGGCTCTGAAGGCGGTTGGGGTCGAATAGAACCTTGGTTCGAAAAAGCTGCAGCAAGCTTTAATGGCGAATCGTGCTTTGCACGTGTTGGTCAATCAGCCAGTGGACACTTTGTAAAAATGGTTCACAACGGTATTGAATATGCACTTATGCAACTTATTGCAGAAGTATATCAATTACTACGTATTGGCACAGGCCGTTCACCTAAAGAAGTTGCTGAGATATTTAATGACTGGTCAGAAGGTCAATTAAACAGCTACTTACTCTCTATTTCTAGTCATATATTGTCACTTGAAAATCATAATAATGTGCCGCTTGCAGACTTAATTGATAATAAAGTAGGTGCTAAAGGCACTGGCCTTTGGACTGCCCAAAATGCATTAGAGCTTGGCATTGCTGTGCCATCACTCGTTGCTGCTGTACAAGCTCGTCATTTAACTAATGCGTGTAATACAACAGCTGCACAAGAAATGTCATATGCGTCTAAATCAACTAACAATGTTGAAATTGATCTAGAAGAGCTAAAAGAGGCCTTCTTACTTTCAAGTTTACTTGCATACCGTCAAGGTTTAGCGCTAATTAAAGGTGCATCTCGTACTCACCAGTGGAAAGTGGATTTATCTAAAACGCTTCAAACATGGCGTGCGGGTTGTATTATTCGTGCTGACTACCTTGATAGTGTTGCACAAGGTGTTGAGTTTATTGATACCCTTGAAAAAGAGTCTAACTCTTTACGAAAAATTACCGGCCAAGCAATAATGACGGGTTTAGCATTTCCAGTATTGGGTGCTACACAAACGTATTTAGCAACATTAACGACACCGAGTAATGGGCATTTAGTACAAGCCCAGCGTGATTACTTTGGTGAGCATGGCGTAAAAACCCACAGTGGTGAAACATGCCATTTAACTGACCTAGTAGATATTGACGCTAAAGTTAGATAATAAACAGTTGTTTAAAACGATAAAGGCACGCTATTTAGCGTGCCTTTTGTATTTTTAGCTTTGCGAGATTTAACGGCTTAACTCACCACGTAAATTGTCTTGCATTAAATGACGAATCGTCTCGACCTCTAGCTTTTGGCTAAATAAATAATGCAATTTAGTTAAACAGGCCTCAAGGGTCATATCATACCCACTAATTACACCAATATTTAACAGCGCATTACCTGTAGCATAACCGCCCATGTTTACATGGCCTTTTAAGCACTGGGTTAAATTAACAATGACGACACCGCGCTTGCTTGCATCTTCAAGTATTGATAAAAAGTTAGGATCTTGCGGTGCATTACCCACACCAAAGCTAAGTAACACAAGCGCCTTAATACTACCATTAACTAAACTTTTAACCACTTCTTGACTAATACCAGGGTATAAATAAAGCACACCAATAGGTTGAGGTGTAATAGGGGTTACTTGAAGCTCGTTTTCAACATAAGGGCTAAGCTGGCCTTTAATAAGCTCAATGCTAATACCTGATAGCGCTAAAGGGTCAAGATTGGGTGAGGCGAATGCATTAAAACCATCAGCATGTGCTTTAGTTGCTCTATTACCTCTAAATAGCTGGTTATTAAAAAATAAGCTTACTTCAGCAATAGGGTAGTTGGCTGCTAAATACATTGCATTCAGAAGGTTTACTTGACCATCTGAGCGTAATTGAGAAAGCGGAATTTGCGAGCCAGTTACAATCACAGGTTTAGTTAAGTTTTCGAACATGAATGACAGGGCTGAGGCTGTATAGGCCATGGTATCGGTACCATGTAGGACTACAAAGCCGTCATAGTCTTGATATTTGCTTTTAATGTCATCAGCAATAAGTTGCCAATGCTCAGGAGACATATCTGATGAATCAATAAGCGGGCAATATTCATGAATATCAAATAAAGGCATTTCATCGCGGTTAAACTCTGCGTTATTAACGACTGTTTCTGTTAAAAAACCTTCAGCTGGAATATAGCCTCGGCTCGATTTTTTCATCCCTATAGTACCGCCAGTATAAGCGATATAAATGCGTTTACGTTTCATAAAAAAAGCCCAGTAAAAAAACTGGGCTTAGTATAACGTTAAGTAACTTTAAATACAGCTACTTAGAGTAGTAGATGCACTTTTATTGTGCAACATTACATACTAAACAACGAGCATATACACCTTGTGGATCGTTGTAATCTTTAAGGTTTTCTACTTCAGTGCTTAATTGGTTAATAACGCTTTGCAAGTTAGCTTGCGTTGCTAACACTGATGTTTTTTGTGTTTGTAAACCAAGCATCGATTTAATAGACGCGTTACCAAAAATGTCTTGAATCATTTTTTCTTGCGGGCTTAAATCTTGTTTAATAGTTTTAATTTCATAATGATTTAGTTTAGCAAGTGCAGCAGCGGCTTCAATCGCATCTTGTTTGTCGCCTAGCTTATCAACTAAACCAAGTTCTTGCGCTTGAGATGCTATCCAAACACGACCTTGGGCAATTTTATCAACTTGCTCAGGTGTCATATTACGCGCATCAGCGACAACATTTAAAAAGCGACCGTATGCTTCTTCAACACTCATTTGAATTACTTCACCCATTTTTTCGTTAAGCGGGCGAGTGATAGAAAAACCAGCCATTTCGGTTGTTGCAACGCCATCTGAATAAACACCAATTTTAGATAAAGTCTTTTCAAATGTCATAAACGTACCAAACACACCAATTGAACCTGTAATCGTACTCGGTGCTGCCCAAATTTCGTTTGCAGCAGAAGCAATCCAATAACCACCCGATGCAGCCACAGAGCTCATAGATGCAATAACGGGCTTACCAGCAGCTTTAAGTGCTAATACTTCTGCACGAATAACTTCAGAGGCAAACATACTACCGCCACCTGAATCTATACGTAGTACAACCGCTTTAACTTTGTCATCAAGGCGTGCTTTACGAAGAAGGGCTGCAGTAGAATCGCCACCAATTTCACCGGCTTTACGCTCACCATCAACAATCGTACCTTTAGCAACAACAACGGCTACTTTTTCAGTAATAGGATTATCAAATTCAATAGGAGGTTTAACCAAGCTTAAGTATTCACGAAATGAAACTTGCTTAAATGTTTTGCCATCTTCTTGTGCGCCAACTAAATCAATTAACTGTTTGCGAACTTGTTGATTTGTTTTTAAAGAATCAACCCACTGGTGATCAAGTGCATATTTACCTGCATCGCCATCGGCAGCTTTCATTTTCTCAAGATATACGTCCATTGTTTCGTCAAAGTTTGACTCATCAAACGGGCGAACAGCGGCAACATCTTGTTTGTATTCACTCCAAAGTGCGCCTAACCAAACGCGATTAGCTTCTTTAGCTGCATCAGACATGTCGTTACGAATAAAAGGTTCTACCGCTGACTTAAATGTACCAACACGGAAAATATGCTGCGTTACTTCAAGCTTTTCAAGAGCATCTTTAAAGTAAAGTGGGTACATGCCATAACCTTCAATACCTACGCTACCGTATGGGTGCATAGCTATTTCATCAGCATGTGATGCAATATAATATTGTGCTTGAGTAAAGTAATAACCTGATGCAATTACTTTTTTACCTGCTTGTTTGAATGAATCAATAGCATTAGTAATTTGCTTGAGCTTATTTAAATGCGCTTTAGGCATTTCTTGTAAATCAAGCAGAATCACCGTAATGCGATCGTCTTTAGTCGCTTCGTTTATTACTTCAACAATATCGTCGAGTAAAATTTCGCTTGGCGCTTCAGAACCAGAAGTAGCATCGCTAATTGCAGCTTCGACTGGATCTATATAAGTTTTTTCCTCAACAATAGGGCCATTAAGGTTTAGCCTAAGCACAGAGCCATTTTCTACAATTATTTTATCGTCGTCACTTGAAAGCGAAACGAAAAAAACGATGACCAGTAATAAAAACAGAATGTTGAGTATTAAACGGCGTGAAAAGTTGATTCCAGCCCAAATACCTTTAAATACCTTTGCTATCAAAATAGCTCCTTAATTTGGTACAGTTAATACATTAGTTCCATCTTAGCCTAGAATAAAAATAAATTTAACTGCTAAATCGTAACGAAGTGTTTATGAGATAGTATTAGCACATGTTTTTACAGCTATTTTTAATTAAATGAAGGCAAATATTGCTTATTGCTTGCCATTAAAGCAGAATTAGCTAATGTATACAGGTTAGACCAGTTAACGGGGCACAGGATGTTAGAACAACAATTACAATTAAAACACACACAATTACGTAACCGCTTAGTCATGGGCTCAATGCATACGGGCCTTGAAGAAGGCTGGCATAACCGCAAGCGCTTGCGTGCTTTTTATGAAGCGCGTGCTAAAGGTGGCACTGCTATGTTAATTACGGGCGGATACAGCCCAAATTTACGTGGCAAGTTAACACCTATTTCATCTTCATTTAATAGCTATTACGATGTATTTAAACATCGCGCGTACACAGATGCGGTGCATAAGCACGGCGGGAAAATTTGTTTGCAACTATTACATGCAGGTCGCTATGCATACCATCCATTTAACCAAGCACCAAGTGCAATAAAAGCACCTATTAATCCTTATAAACCTAAAGCGATGTCACTTAGCTCTATTAAAAAAACAATTAAAGACTTTGCGCATTCTGCCTATATGGCAGAAAAAGCCGGCTACGATGGCGTAGAAGTGATGGGTTCTGAAGGTTATTTGATTAATGAGTTTATGGCGCCACATACGAATAAACGTGAAGATGAGTTTGGTGGCAGCCTAGAAAACAGAATGCGACTTGCGCTTGAAATAGTAAAAGCGGTAAGGGCAAAAGTATCTGAACAATTTTTAATTATCTTTAGATTATCGATCATTGATTTAATTCCTAATGGCTCAACACCCGATGAAGTAACTATTCAAGCAACTGAACTTGAAAAAGCGGGCGTTGATATTTTTAACACTGGCATTGGTTGGCACGAAGCACGTGTACCGACTATTGCGAGTATGGTGCCGCCAGGTGCATTTAAAGAAGCATCTAAACGTTTAAAAGACGTGGTGAGCGTGCCAGTTATTGCTGTTAACCGAATTAATACGCCAGACATTGCTAATGATATTTTAAATGCAGGCGAGGCCGACTTAATTTCAATGGCTCGCCCATTACTTGCCGATCCTGAGTTCTTTAATAAATACGCGAATGATCAGTCTAAGCAAATTAATATCTGTATTGGCTGTAACCAAGGTTGTTTAGACCATGTATTTAAAAATAAACGTGCTACGTGTTTAGTTAATCCACAAGCTGCATTTGAGCTAGATTACCCGTTAGAACAAGCTACCAAAGCTAAAAATGTATTAGTAGTTGGTGCGGGTCCTGCGGGTTTATCGGCAAGTTGCTACTTGGCTCAAAAAGGGTATAAGGTCACGTTAATCGATCAAAAGTCACAAATGGGTGGTCAGTTTAATTTAGCCATGCAAATACCGGGTAAAGAAGACTTTAACCATACCCTTACTTACTTCACTAATGAACTTGAGCGATTAAAAGTAACAGTAGAGCTTGGTAAAGCTTATGACGATTCAATGCTTAAAAACTATGACGATATCGTATTTGCAACAGGCGTACGCCCCCGTGAAGCATCAATTAAATGTAGCGATGATAAGCGTGTGTTTGCTTATGATGAAGTTATACGCGGCGAAGTAGAGCTGGGTAAATCGATTGCTATTTTAGGGGCCGGCGGTATTGGTTTTGATATGGTTGCGTTTTTAAGTGAGCATAAATCACAAACAATTAGCGACTTTAAATCGCAATGGGGCATTGAGTGTGAACCTCAACCGCATAAAGACGAACGTCAATTATATATGTTAAAACGCAGTGCGGGACGTTTTGGTAGTGAGCTTGGTAAAACAACCGGTTGGATACATCGTCAAGTTGCTAAGCAGCATGGCGTTAAACAAATTGCTGATTGCCAATACCAAAGCTTTGATAAAAATGGGCTAACTATTAATGTTGCTGGCGAAACTCAAGTGCTGCCAGTAGACACTGTTATTGCCTGTATTGGTCAGGTTTCTAACAACGAAGTGCTAGAAAATCATACAGATAATGCAAAGGTACATGTTATAGGCGGAGCTAAACTAGCTGCTGCTATTGATGCTAAACGCGCTATTTTTGAAGCTCTTCAGGTTGCTAGAAGTATTTAACCTTTGTAAATAAATTGAAATAGTTTATCAATTCATGCGGTCTTTGCTGTTTATAGTCTATAACTTAATAAACATTGAACACAGGATACGCATGAATAAACTAATCAATATTTATAATATAGCATTGAGTAAGTTATCATTTTTAGATGGTTTACCCGCTTTACTATTTCGCCTGATTTTAGCCCCAGTAATGATTATAGCGGGTTATAATAAACTCTCTATAAGCGGTGAAACAGAAGGCTTTTTTGATAACTTTCTAGCATCGCCTGATGTAGTTCAGTGGTTTGGTAATAGTGAATGGGGTTTAGGATTACCGTTTCCAGACTTACTGGCCTTTTTAGCTGGTTGGAGTGAATTTTTAGGAGGTTGGTTTTTATTACTTGGCCTTTTAACTCGCTTGGTCAGTATCCCACTTATGTTCACAATGGTTGTCGCTGCAACCTCAGTGCATTGGCATAATGGTTGGTTTGCAATAGCACCAACTAATCCAGAAACAAGTGCTGCGCAAGTACTCGACTGGTTATCAATTCCCGGTGCTAAAGAAAGCCTCGAAAATTCATTAGAAGTACAAGACCGTATAGGAAAAATCCGTGGCTTAGTTGAAGAGCATGGCTTTCCTGATTATCTCTACGAAAAAGGCAAACCATCTATTTTAAATAATGGTATAGAGTTTTCTGCAATATACTTTGCGATGCTCCTTAGCTTATTTTTTATGGGAGGAGGTCGCTTTGTTAGCATCGACTTCTGGTTAAAGCGAAATATTTTAAATCACTAGCGCTAAACCTACTTTAAGAAAGGCCGCATAGATTAATTTTATGCGGCCGTTTTGCATTTTAATTTCTCGGTATTTATGTTTTAAGCTTTTAAATGTTACTCTAGCGTTTTGAATTTTGAGGAATCGTTATGAACGCTATCGAGCTTTTACTTACCCGACAATCAGACTCTAAACTAACTTCGCCGGGCCCTACGCCTGAGCAGCTCGACATAATTAAGCAAGCAGCATTACGCGTTCCCGATCATGGTTGTATTGCCCCGTGGCAGTTTATAATTGCCCAAGGTGAGGCGCGTAATAAATTGGGTGATATTTATCATCAAAGTGCAGTAGCTGAGCAACAAGCAGAAAAAGTAATTAACCGTGCTAAAGAGCTTCCCCTTCGTGCACCTATGATTGTCATAGCGATTGCTAAATATCAAGAACACCCAAAAGTTCCTCGTATTGAACAAGTACAAAGTGCAGGATGCAGTGTGCTTGCAATGCAACAAGCTGCATTTGCCCAAGGGTTAGGCGGCATTTGGCGCACAGGCTACTTTGCACAAAGTCCAGCAGTTAAAAAAGCGCTTAACTTACATGAGCAAGATGAAATAGTAGGATATTTATATATAGGTACACCGGAAGTGGACTGTAAGAAGTCGCCTCGCCACAAGCCTGAGCATTATTTTAGTAATTTGTGAAATAGTATGAACTTTATACAACCTGCATAGTCATAATTCATTAAGGTTACGAATAGTAGCATAAAAGAGTTAGTGATTTGGCTGTGAGAAGCGCTTGGAAGCACAATAGTTAATAATTCTTCTTCAGTTTGTTTTTTAATCGGTTGTTTTTTGATACATTATGGAAAGTCTTAATAAAAATAACGATAAAGAAGACGAAAACAATGGGAAATTTATTTTTACAAGAAAAAGAGAATTGGCTAGCGTGGTCGATTTGGGGAATCATTGGTGCTTTTGTAACACTGTATGTTGCAATGAATACAAATGCATCGCACTTTATAGCAGGCTCTGCGATCGGTATGCTGGTGTTGCTCACTGTTTGGATGCAACAGACCAAGCGTTTTGATTTTGGCCGTGCATTTAAAATATGCTGCTATGTTTTACTACTTAGCATACTACCTGCTTTTATGTTTGTGGTTGTGCCAAGCGATGATTTAAATCGATTTGATTTAATTTTTCAAAGCGTAACATTCACAGCATTGAGTTTATTAGCATGTTTAATTTGTTCTTGGATTGCGCGCAGACCAAAACAATATTATTAAACGAATAAATTTGTAACTTTTTTAGCGTAACAAAAGAGCAAAGTGATTTGTTTTTAATCGATTAACTAATATTTACGATTAATTTATATTTAGCGCTTTACAAGTAACACGTTTAACCATATTATTCGCGCCGTGCGGAGAGATGGCAGAGTGGTCGAATGCACCGGTCTTGAAAACCGGCATGGGTTTATAGCCCATCTAGGGTTCAAATCCCTATCTCTCCACCATTATTTAAAAAAACCGCCTTATGGGCGGTTTTTTGCTTTGTGGAGTTTAGTAAGTGACAAAAGCAACAAACCTTTCAACCTCGCAGCAATTAATAAAGCATCTTTTATTATGGACTGTGTTTGGTTACTGCTACCAAAGTGCCATTACTTTATTAGTCAAAATGGCGAGTGACGCACAACCAGAAAATTCCTTCATTACCGCTTTAGTTTATTGTGTGGGCTTTAATATTTTAGCTGCTCATCTCATTACCAAATACGACAAAGATTGGCCGGTAATTGGTTCTATTTTTATTGGTTGTATAGGACTCCTTGGCATACCCTATTTACTGTTTGGTGAGTCAGGATTACTAGCGATTCCTTTACTTGCTGGAATTTTATTCAGTTTACCGCTTTGTAGCTACATTGTTGGCCTAATTAAGGTGAAACTCAGCAAAAACTAGCCCCAAACACGGTTTATTTTGTGATAGCATATATGTGTCTTTTAACTAACAAAACGTGAAAAACACATTATGTCAGATAATTTTACTACAGATGCTGAAAAAGCAAGTTACGGTATTGGCTTACAAATGGGTGAGCAACTTAAGTCTAATCCTTTTGAAGGCTTAAACCTAAATTCAGTATTTGAAGGCATGAAAGATGCGTACGCTGGTAGCGCTTTTCAAGTTGAGCTCCCTGAGATCCAAGCTGCATTCGAAAAAATTAACGAAGAGATTCAAGCTCGTCGTGAAGAAGAGTCAAAAGTACTTTCTGCTGAAGGTATTGCATTCTTAGAAGAAAACGCAAAACGTCCTGAAATCACAGTAACTGAGTCTGGTCTTCAATATGAAGTACTAGCAACTGGCGAAGGCGAAAAGCCGACTGCTGAGTCTACAGTACGTGTTGATTACCACGGTACATTAGTAAACGGTACTGTTTTTGATAGCTCATACGAGCGCGGTCAACCTGCTGAATTCCCAGTTGGTGGCGTAATCAAAGGTTGGACTGAAGCATTACAAATGATGCCTGTAGGTACTAAATGGCGTATTTACGTTCCTCATGAGCTTGCTTATGGTGAACGTGGCGCAGGTGCTGCAATTGCACCTTTCTCAACGCTTGTATTTGACGTTGAGTTACACGAAATCCTTTCTTAATTTAACTATTAATTAAGAATTTGAAAAGCCGTGTTCAATTTGAACGCGGCTTTTTTGTGTCTGCAATTTAAGAGCTTTATCTATTCTAAAAATAAAAAACCGCATTAATAAAATACGGTTTTTAAATATATAAACTAAAGAGCTTGTTATACCAACCTGCATAAATCTTTGATCAATTTAACGAATTAAATTGCACTATAACGTCGTTAAAAATTTTTTATTTAGAGCAACTAGATACAAAAATTTTTGCCTAGTTCTAGCGTAATTTTCTTAACGTTAAATAGACCCCATATATAAGCAGATTGGTATTAGCTATTAAAAGTAGCCACGGATACCAAATCGAAAGTTTCTACCAGGTAACGGTGCTTTATCTTTAATAAACGAGCTATGTACAAAACCTAACTCGTCGGTAATGTTATCTACATTTATATAAAGTTGCGCATCTACTGCACCTAAACCTAGTTGGTAATTAGCTTGTGCGTCAAATAACGTATAACCATCGGTTTGTGTTTCAAACGCTGTTACATCGTTTTGATCAAAGTAATGAGTACCTGTAAGGGTTAGTTGTAAATCACCTAAATCATACTGTAGCTCCGAGCCTAATTTATTGGCTGGGATACGTGGTAGGTTGCCTTCATCATCTTTAAGTTTTGCACGAGTTGAGTCACCAAATACTTTAACCATAGCGCTTGATGTAATTTGATAGTGAGCATCAAATTCAATACCATATAGTTCTGCATCTTTGCTGGTAAACTGATAAACCGCAACAGCATCGTCATGTGCACCAATTGCTGACTCTAAACCGTCTTCTTCATCGTAAACTAAACCTGTATTTTCTTGGAAATAAAAGTTCTTAATATCGTTATAGAAAAAGTTAACCGTGTAACCAAAGTCGCCGCTAAAGCGTCTAAAGCTTAAATCTAGGTTTGTTGAAGTTTCTTGCTTGATATTCTCTGGCTCAAAATGTGCTTCATTACCCTCAATGTTATAACCAAGGCCAAGTTCATAAGTACCTGTTGCAATGTGTAAACCGTTAGATAAAAGCTCTGCAGAAAGCGGAGCACGCTCTGAATGAGAAATACTTGTCGCAATACTATGACCCGGTTTGTACTGCCATATAGCTCCCGCTGATACGCTTAAATTAGTAAAGCTTTTACTGTAACCAAGCGTTTCTTCGTCGTGTTCTTCCTCAGCTTCGTCATGGTCGTGATCATGACCATGCTCAGCTTCTGAAATTTGACTTTCTATTTTGTAATCTTCAATACGCGCACCAAGTTCAACAGTTACATCACCAAATTCACGCTCTTCTAATAAATAAAGTGCATTAGTTGTCGTTACACTTGCTGGTGTAAATGCTTCTTCACCAATTGCATCATAATCAGAGTCGCTATAGTGATAGCCAACCATACCATGCCAATCAGCAAATTTATGTTCTACATTTAAGCGTGCTTCGGTGGTTTTATTGGTAAAAGTTGTGCCAATAGCACCGTCTTCAATTTCGCTATGCGAGTAATCGGTATAGCCAACACGTAGGTTGATGGTTTCAATCCAATTGTTATGCAGTGCATAGCTTATCAAGCCCTGCCAACGGTCTTGCTCTAAATGTGCATAAACGGCTTCTTCTGCTTCTTCATCTTCATGCTCTTCGTGTTCTTCTTCAGTTTCGCCTTCATGCTCGTGGTGATGCTCATGTCCCGGAATTCCGTAATCGGTATCAATGCTACCGTAAGAAAAACCAACCGTTAGGTGCTCTCCAACATAACTAGTACCAAAGTTAAGCGTTTCGCTATCAATAAAGGTGTTCTCTACTGAATCTTCTTTTTCAACATCGCCATCATCATCGGTGATAGTAAAATTTGGTGTTTGGTAGTCATCACCGCTGCGTTTTGTACCATCAAAATGAAAGTTAAAGCCTTCATTACCAGTTTCAAGTTTTGCAGCAACTGTGTTTGCGTTAGATACAGTGTCGTGGCTGTATTCAGCCGCGCCTGTTAAATCGTCAATATTGCTAGTAGGAATGCGGTTATCAACCACATTTACCACACCACCAATAGCGCCAGAGCCATAAAGTAGGGTGCTTGGACCGCGCAGGACTTCAATTTGCTCTGCAGCTAAACTATCGCTTGAAGTTGCATGATCAGGGCCAATGCGCGATGCATCGCTGGCATCTAAACCGTTTTGCGTAATTTTAACGCGAGGGCCATCTAAACCACGAATAATTGGGCTTGATGATACAGGGCCAAAGTAACTAGCATTTACGCCTGGTAAACCTTTGAGTGTTTCACCAAGTGTTGGTTTAGATTTATTTCTTAGTTCATCACCTGAAAGCACACTTACGGGAGAAATCATTTCTAGGCTGTTTTTATGAAGTGCAGAAGCGTAAACAACCACAGTTTCAACCGATGTTGGCTCAAGTGATACAGCTAGGTTTTTTGAGGCCTCAGTAACAGCAATTCGAGAGTCGATATAATTGTCTTTACTGATGTGTAATTGACTTGCTGAGTCTACTTCAATTGCAAATTCACCAAGCTCATTACTTTTAACGCCTTGAGTTTTTCCATGTATATGAATAGTTGCATTTTTAATTGGTTGATTTTTGTCATCCATTACTTTGCCAGTAACAGTTGCAGCCAAAGCTGATTGAGAACATAAAACAGAAAAAATAGCGGAGGAGATTAATGTTAACTTTGTCATGGATATATTGGTTCGTGGTTATTATGTTGTGATATAATATAACACCGCAAAATTGACGAATCAACAATGTTATACTATAACTTTGTATTTTGCGATGAATAACCTAAAAATGATGATTAAGCCATATAATACAAATCTAGATTTATAGGTTTCTGAATCTAAAATGCCAGTTTATCAAATAACGCTCGACGGTAACGATGTATTTAAGAGCGGCTATCTATCATTATCACGTCAAGTTTATGCTGTGCTCTTGTCTGGTTTATTATATCGACGGGCTCTATCATTTCACACTCATCTCTAATCATTTCAGGGATGAGGCTAGGGTAGTGGCGACAGTCCTCAGGTCGGTCGAGGTAGATACTGCAGGTATACATATTTTTAGCGAGAGGGTCTTTTTTAGGGGCAATTTCTAAAAATGGGCAAGCATCTAGCCTTAGTCCTGTTTCAGGATCGAACCAAATCTCATTGTTTTTAACGTATTCATAAATTTCGGGATTAAAAAGCTCCCATAAATCTATTTCTTCTTTTGATGCGCTTAAATCGCCGCCGCCGTATTTAATACAGCATTTACCACACTGGTTACATTCTTTCATAATTTAGTTGGCTGTTAACGAGTTTAAGTTAGCTTCTAGTGTAGCACCAAATTTATTATTAACGCTCTACTGAATTTACCCATCCTTTAATTTTTGTGTGTGTAAACAATAGTTAGATACAATAACTTAAGTTAAAACCCCTTGTTACATTTTATATAGTACAGGCTTTATTTAATGGTTTACTCTAAAGGTAGCGAAAAATGTTACAAACCCCGCTTGAGCAACTGTGTGATTGTTAAATGTTGCTGAGCGCAGATACCTAAGCAGGGCGTTATTATGAAAGAGGCTGTCACTAAGTTAAAAACAGAATTTAATGCAAAGTTATTGTATTGGAACAATCTTAAAAGTAGCAAAGCTAAAGCGGCAATCATCCTATTATTTTCAGTTGTCATTGCACTTAAAGTGTTTACGACCATTTTTACGTTGGATTGGGTTGCAAGTTTATTCAGCGTGTAAGTTTACCAAGAGTAATTGCGATAAAGTTTAATCACAGAGTGTTTAACGCCTACGCGATGTTCATTATTAATGTATTATTACGCTATACACCAAATTAAATAAATCAGTTGTTTAAATACGTTTTATAATGACTGTAATGATACATTTTAGCTAAATTGAGTGAGTAAATGAGTTTAGCTGCATTAAAGGATAACCAGTGATGATGAATACAAAAGTATATAAAGCGGTACATGATCTAGCAGAAGATTTAATGGCGGCAGCTAATAAAAATAACCGTGAAAAGTTTGAATCGTTATTTGCAGAGCTAAAAGCTATTTGTATCGAAAATGAAAACACATCAAAAGATCACCCTGTACAATGGGAAACCCTAGCTGATTTTACCGAAGAGCTAGAGGAGGCAATCACTACTTATGAAAAAGCACTAGAGAAGTCGGTTGCGATTAATAACAAAGATCATATGTCGTCGGTTTCTTTTTCAATGGCTACGTTACAACTAGAGCTTGGTCAAAAAGACGAGGCTATTAAAAATCTTCAAAACGCTAAAGTTAGCGCTAATAAAATTGAAGACAAAGAGCTTAAAGCTGAAATACACGACCTACTAGAGTCACTTATTGAAGAAGAAGGTTAAATACATAAAAGTATAACTTATCCATATTAAATGTGATTTTTGTGGGTTTTTCTTGAACTTAATAAAGCGCTGATGGTTTATGCCCTCAGCGCTTTTTTATGTTCGCTATAAATACTAAGCCAAAAGAATAGGCTTACTATTGAGCTAGCTTACTCATAAAATCGACAATGTATTTTGCAATTTCTACTGGTTTTTCTTCAACACTAAAGTGCCCTGAATCGAGTAAATGCAGTTCAGCGTTTGGTACATCTTTTAAATACGCTTTAGCGCCTGCGGCTATAAATGCTGGATCGTTTTTACCCCATACAATTAACGTAGGTGGCTGATACTTTCTTAAATATGCTTGCCATTTGGGGTAGTCGAGAAGGTTGTTGTAGTAATCTTGTAGTAGCTGTACTTGAATTAATCGATCAGTTTTAGTTTGTAAAAAATGAAGGTCGTGAGTCCAGCTATCTGGGTTCATTATTTGAGTATTATTTTGCACATCGCGTAAGTATTGTTTATTAATAATGGCTTGCTCTGAAGTAAATGAATACAGCTTAGCTTGTTGTGCTTTGGATTTATCTTGATTAGCTGTTTTAAAAAATGTTTGCCTAGCAGGAGTTAAACCTTCTAAATATGCATTACCATTTTGTACGATTAATGCATCGAGTTTATTTGGGTTATTTAACAGCATTCTAAAGCCTACTGGTGCGCCAAAGTCTTGTATATAAAGGCTATAACTATTTATATCAAGTGTATCAAGTAACCCATCTACATATTTAGCAAGTAGATCAAATGTATATTTTTGTTTATCAGAAGTTGGCTTATCGCTATATCCCGAGCCTAAATAATCGGGTGCTATTACATGATAGCGGCCAGACAAAAGAGGAATTAGCTCACGGTAACTATGTGACGACGATGGATAACCATGCAATAAAACAATTGTTTGTTCATGTTGCTTGCCAGCTTCTCGATAAAATATTTTTTTACCATTTACGTTTGCATATTTGTAAGTGGTTTTTGAGGGCCATACAGCATCAGCAGCATATACCTGAGCGGTAAGCGTAGACATAGAAACTAATAAAAACACAATAAATGAGACGATGTGAGCAGGTTTTACTTTAAGGCTTTTTTGTATATCTAGGTGCATTAGTAAACTCGTTATTTTTGGTAATGACGCTCTATTAATTTACCAGACCTGTTATTTACACATTTATATTCAGATAATAACGTTGTAGTTTCACAGCAAAGAAGTGTACAGCAGGAGTAAGTGCAGCTTTGGGCCTTACAAGATACTGATGAGCCAATAGTGGGCTAGGGCGTTAGCTCTTTATTGGCCGCTTTTTTGTATTTGAAATAGCTTATTAAATAAACGGCTATTGGAATCGTTGGGCTTAAAAATATGTGAGGATGAAAATAGATACCACGTTCGTCATATAGAAACACATATAACACGACCGCAAACGTTGAAGGTAAGGGGAAGATGATTGCACCGTGCCCAACAGCAGCAAATAGTGTCCACGAGAAAACACTAGGCCAAAGCACTGCTCTGATGTAAGCACCTTTATTAGTCGCTTTAGCCTTTTTAGCGTAATTACGTGAAACAAAATAAGATATTACCGTTGGAAACAAAGTTAAAATAATACTTAGCAGTATAAGCATAGTGATTCAATTCCTTTTGATATTATTTGCATAACCCAGTTTTTCACAATGTGTTAATTGGTTTGAGTTAATACCGTTTTTAAAGCAGCAATTTGCTTAATTTCATCAGCTGTTAATGCTTGATATAACCTAGGATATGACCAGCCATAGCCCCATCTAAACGTGGTTGGTATAAAAGGGCTTCCACCAATACGTACCCCAGCAAGCATTAAATTTGCTATATTTGTTTCGCCCACATCAGCAACACAATGCTGTAATACTTTATCGGCTTTTAAACGTTCCTCATACGTACCGCCTTGCCAGTAGGCATAGTCATGAGCTGTGCAGCACGCTAACCACAGCTTTTTATGTTGTATAGTGCCATCAGGAAACGAGCTACACCCATCTGATGTAAACGGTTTTATATTTTCAGCATTCGCTGCATTAGAAAGTAAAATTAGTAAAAGGCTTGCACATAAACGCATTGTTTTAATACTCAAATTTACGTATGTGAGACTAAATTTAGACATACGTTATTTAGTGACGATTTTAGTTACAAATAATAACATTTATTTAAGCATAAAAAAGACGTCTAACTATCTAAAGAGTATATATTCACTGTTGAAATTATTAGTCGCTTTAGGCTAAGTCATTTTAATTTTATGTGTTTACTTTTTATCAGTTATCAATACGGGCTGCCTGAAAATTAAATCTAGGGATAATTAACTCTTAAATATTAAAAAAAGAGATTCGTTAATTTACTTTTGTTACTATTAAAGTATTGGGTTACAGCATATATAAAGTGTTAAGTGAGTATCTTGGAGAAAGGATGTTCTCGAACAAATAGAACAATGGATTGATGCAACAAATATTAAATATAACAACCAAAGAATTAGCTTTGAAAAATTTGCCAGTGAGTTTGCTGGGTTTTATCCTACCGAATTTTTAAAAAATGCCTTTTACGTTGTTGTCGATGAAATACCCAAACCGAACTTTCCTTTTTTGCGTGAAATGGGGCTAGGCGATTTTATTGATATGGATGCCGCAGGTGCTACATACAAAAACACTTATTACATGCTTCCTTACGTAGCTGACAATTTAGCTGTGCACTTTCATGAACTTGTTCACGTAGCCCAATGGAGTGAACTTGGCGCCGAGGCTTTTATGCTGCGTTACATAACCGAAATTCAGCAGGTTGGTTATGCAGCTGCGCCACTTGAAGTCATGGCGTATGGTCTTGATAAGCACTTTACAAATAATGGCAAGAAAATAAACGTACCTGAACACGTGGTTCAAGCGTTGTAGTTAATTAACATTTTCAAAGGATTGCATATGACACGCTTTACTATTTTTTTACTGAGCTTACTTAGCATAAATGCCTATGCGGCATCGTTTGATGACGACATTGTGGCAGCGCTGCTTGAAAGAACAACACACAACGTTACT
The DNA here is from genome assembly GCF_056470645.1 of Pseudoalteromonas sp. TP27. Lineage (NCBI taxonomy): Bacteria > Pseudomonadati > Pseudomonadota > Gammaproteobacteria > Alteromonadales > Pseudoalteromonadaceae > Pseudoalteromonas > Pseudoalteromonas sp. TP27. The sequence continues at coordinate 59,017 of NZ_JARDAK010000011.1, forward strand.
TACGATGGTGCTTATCGCTCAATTGCATATCCTGGTGGCGATGTGCCCGCTAATGTAGGGGTGTGTACCGATGTCGTTATTCGATCATATCGACTTTTAGGTATTGATTTGCAAAAGCTTGTGCATGAGGACATGCTAAAAAGCTTTGAGCTATATCCCTCTAAGCGTATTTGGGGTTTAACCAAACCTGATAAAAATATAGATCACCGCCGTGTGCCAAATTTACAGGCTTACTTTAAAAATCATGGTCAAGTGCTCACTAAATCAAGTAACGCGAAAGACTATAAAACGGGTGACATTGTAACGTGGATGCTGCCAGGTAATTTGCCGCATATCGGTATGGTTGTGAATGAGTTAGCAAAAGACACAGGGAATCCATTAATTGTTCATAATATTGGAAGAGGGCCTGAAAAAAGCGACATGCTTTTCGATTTTAAAATTACGGGGCATTACCGATTTGTCCCAGAAGAATATAAATAACCAGATTATAAATATGAGTTTTCTCATTTATTGATATTGCAGTATAAAGAAAAAGGATTTGAACGTGAATATAAAAACCGATTCAAAAGAGGCTAACCCAAAAGAGGTTAATCTTAAACAAAGTAAACTCGCTCCCCAAATAGCGAGCTTATTTATGAGTATTGTTTTTTCAGCCATAGGAACGGGCTTGTTTGGTTTGGTTGCAAGCTTATTTGGCAACGTAAATTTAACCGAAAAAACAGTTGGCAGTGTGTGGATTTTACTGACCACGTTTTTTGTTATTTTAAATGTATTTGGTGTCATTATTTGGCACAAGCCAAAGTGGTTAATTACTGCTATAAATAATGTGCTTAGGTTTGCTAAAGAGCGCAAAACAGCATTCTTTAGCGCCGTGCTAATGCTGGTAATATTAATAGCAGGCTATTGTTTTTTCCTTTCTTTACCACAGCCAATTAGTTACAAAGTAACTCACTCTACACCTGCTGTTACCACTTTATCTGATGTTTTAAACCCTGAACCGCTTTATATAGATTTTGCTCCTGTTTTAGATGATGTAGAAAATACGGATACAGTGTCCTATTCGATCGCAAAGCTTGCGCTTGTTGGCAAAGTGCTCTCCAAAGGTATAAAAGTCACGCCAGAGCTAATTGGACAGTGGTCTTGGAATAGTGAAAGCCAGCTTAAATTTATCCCAAAACAAGATTGGTCAGCAGGGCAAGAATATACAGTACGTTTTGATTCGTCTATTTTTAAAAGCGATATACACCTAAGCGATAATGAGCATGTATTTAAAACTCCCGATTTTGAACTAACGCTTAGCTCGCTCGCTTTTTATCAAGATCCTAACGTTAAAAAAAGTCACAAGGTGGTTGCAACATTAAAAGCGACTCACCCAACAGATATAAACACCATAAAAAATAATTTAAAGCTGACTCAATCACTTGATCAAGATGGCAAGAACGAACTCGCACAATATAAATTTGATGTTACTTACGACAAGCATCAACGAGAGATTTACATTACTTCAGAGCAAATACGTATTCAAGATACCGAAAGCTATCTGTATTTTGTTCTTAATAACGGTGTAAAGCCGGTTATGGGTCCTTCTCAAACAACAGTAGAGATTAAAGACGCCGTGTTGGTCCCAAGTGTAAATAGCTTTTTTAGAGTAAATACTGCCAATGTGTTGATGGTAAAAAATACGCAAGGGGAGCCCGAACAAACACTTGTTTTAGACTTCACAGATGATATTTCATCGCAAGATGTGGTTAGTAAAACGATTGCTTACGTATTACCGGCTAAAGATTCAAAAGGTAATTATAAGTACTTCAGTAGCCCACGAGAGGTAACTGATGCAGTGCTTAAGCAATCTCAAAAAGTTAAGTTACATGCGATTCCTACCGCGCAAGATACCGCTAAGTTACACAGTTTTACGTTTGACGCCCCTCAAAACCAGCAAGTTTATATCGCGATTGATAAGGGATTAAAGTCGACGGGTGAGTTTACGATGGTGAATAAATACGACACTATTTTAGATACGCAGGCTTATCCGACACAAGTAAATATTATGTCTAAAGGGTCTATATTATCAAAAAATGGTGACCATAAATTGTCATTTTTGACCCGTGGTGTAAACGCACTTCAAGTTAAAGTCGGTAGGGTAGAAGCCAATCAGATTAACCACCTTATAAGTCAAACCAGTGGTGATATTTCTAATCCAGAATTTAATAATTATTACTTTACAGAAGAAAACATAAGTTCAATTTTTACCAGACAAGTTAATTTAAAATCGGAGCACCCTAAAAAAGCGGTCTATTCATCTATTGATTTGAGTAGTAAGTATAATGAGTCACTTGGTTTAGGCTTGTTTTTTATAAATGCTCAAGCGTTAAATACAGAAGATAATTACGTATATGGACCCCAAGAAAAACGACTTATTCTTATTACGGATTTAGGTATTTTGGTAAAAAACAATGCTGATGGATCTCGCGATATATTTGTCCAATCTATTGAAACAGGAAAACCGGTAGCAAAAGCGAAGGTGTCGTTACTGGGTAAAAACGGATTAGTTATTTTAAATACTAAAACCGACTCCAAAGGGCACGCGTTTTTCGAAGACACAACGTGGTTTACAGAGGACCAAACTCCCGTTGCTTTTGTAGTAGAAACTAAAAATGACATGTCTTTTATTCCTTATAATCGCTATGCTCGAATGGTTAACTACTCTCGGTTTGATACCGGCGGTGTAAGTTCGGGGCTCAGTGGCAGTAATAAAATAGATGCGTTTGTTTTTTCTGACCGTGGAATTTATCGACCAGGCGACAGCGTTAAACTTGCCACGATTGTTAAGCAACAAAACTTTGCAAAACTGGGCGATATACCGCTTGAGTTCATAATTACCGATCCTAAAGGGGCAACTGTTTATAATAAACGTGTGAGCTTGGGTAAGTATGGGTTGCTTGATTTTGACTTTAAAACACAAAGTAGCGCCAACACAGGAACGTATTATGTATCGGTGCAACTTATTAAAAATAATAATAGCCGCGATCAATTAGGCAGTACTGAGTTTAAAGTTGAAGAGTTTGTGCCTGATAGATTGAAAATTAGCAGTCAATTTTCTCAGTCATCTGCTAAGGGGTGGGTAAACAGCTCAAAATTTAAAGCATTGGTGAGTCTTCAAAACTTATTTGGTACACCTGCTCAAAATAGACGCGTTACCGCTGATTTACGTTTATCGCCAGCTGGTTTTTACTTTAATGAATACAAAGATTATGTGTTTTCTGATCCCCACAGTGAAGGGAGAAATATTAGACACAGTAATGAATCATTAACCGAAACCAAAACTGATGAACAAGGCAAGGCAGAGTTTGATATTGACTTAACCCGCTATGAGGCAGGTACTTATCAGTTAAATTTTGCAGTACAAGGGTATGAAGAAGGCGGTGGCAAAAGTGTTCGTGCAAGCAGCTCGGTGCTTGTTTCGCCAGTTGAGCAATTAGTTGGTTATAAAGCCGATGGCGATTTAAGCTACATATCAAAAGAGTCAAAACGTGTTGTAAAATTTATTAATATTAATTCAGAAACTGAGCAAGTTGCGCGTGATGACTTATCGCTAAATTTAATAGAACAACAATATGTATCTACGTTGGTGCAACAAAATAACGGCACTTATAAGTACCAATCGGTTAGAAAAAACAAACAGGTATCAAGCAGTCCGTTTTACATTAAAGAAGATGGCGCAGACTACGAATTACCCACAGCTGAGCCAGGTGATTACTTAGTAGAACTCGTTGACGGCGAAGGAAATACCGTCAGTAGAGTATCATTTACGGTAACCGGTACGGGTAACCTAGCGGGTAAGCTTGAAAAAAATGCAGAACTGCAAGTGCAATTAAATAAACCGGATTACAAACCTGGCGAAACAATTGAAATAAGTATTGTAGCGCCTTATGTTGGCTCGGGTTTAATAACAATTGAAACCAATAAAGTACACGCATTTAAATGGTTTGAGAGTAAAACAACAAGTAGCATACAAACAATAACGCTACCTAAAGGAATAGAAGGCAATGCGTATATTAATGTTTCATTTGTTCGAAGCCTTGAATCGAAAGAAATATTTACAAGCCCACTAAGCTACGCAGTTAAACCATTTGCGATTGATCGTAGTAAACGTGCAATAGATTTTGACGTAAACATACCTGATAAAGTAAAACCAGGTGATGATTTAGTCATTTCATATAGTGCCAAATCACCGTCACGTGTTCTTTTATTTGCTGTAGATGAAGGCATTTTACAAGTGGCGAATTATCGGACGCCAAAGCCGTTAAATCACTTCTTACAAAAACGTGCTTTAGAAGTTAGCACTATGCAAATTGTTGATCTTATTTTACCTGAATTTAAACTAGTGCAAGAGCTTGCAGCTGCCGGTGGCGGTTATGCTGAATCAATGGCATTGAACCGCAAGAGCAAGCAACTTAACCCGTTTTCTCGTAAGGTACAAAAACCAGTCGCATTTTGGTCTGGTATTTTATCGGCTGATGCTAAAACAAAAAAGCATACGTTCACTATTCCAGATACTTTTGCAGGTCAGGTACGTGTAATCGCGATTGCCGTAAATGACGAGGGTGTTGGTGTTAAAGAAAGTACAACACTAGTAAAAGGGCCTTTTGTATTAAGCCCCAATGTATTAACGACAGCGGCACCTGGCGATGAGTTTGATATTGTACTTGGTATTGCCAATGGCGTTGAGGATTCAGGTAAACAACTGCCAATTACGTTAGAGGCGCTTGCTTCAAGCAACATTGAAATAATAAGTGATAAAAAACTAACGCTAAATATTGATGAAAACTCAGAAGACACATTAACGTTTAGAGTAAAAGTGCTCGATAAGCTTGGCGCTGCATCAATTACATTTACTGCGCTGTCGGGTGACAATGTTAGCCAACGTACGGCTACGTTAAGTGTGCGCCCTGCGGTTGCATTTGTTAGTAGTTTTGAAAGTGGCTTTAGTGAATCAGGTAAAAAAGAAATAGCGGTTTCGAGACAGCTATATCCTAATTTAGCACAAAATAATATTACCGCTTCACAAAGCCCGTTAGCGCTTGTTGATGGTCTTATTAGTTATTTAGATAACTTTCCTCATATGTGTACCGAGCAAGTGGTGAGTAGTGTGTTTCCGGTGCTGAGTTATTTAGAACACCCAAGTTATATGGGCGATGTATCTTATAAACATGAGCGTATAAACAACTTAATAGACACCCTTCGTCAACGTCAATTACCTGATGGCAGATTTATGTTATGGCCGGGTAATTCTAGTGCATCTATTTATTCTTCTCTTTATGTTATGCATTTTTTATTAGATGCAAAAGAAGCGGGCGTAGCAATACCTTATGATATGTGGAGCAGTGGTTTTGAAGGTGTGCGCAGTATAGCGAGCGGATCTTTAGAGACGAATGACAGAAACCGCGCTTATGCTATTTATTTGCTAACACGACAAGGTGAGGTAACAACTAATTACTTATCTGATTTAGAAAAAAGCGTAAATGCGAGTAATAGCAAAGTATGGCAACAAGATATAACGTCCGCGTTTATGGGCGCAACTTATCAGCTATTACGTGCAAGCGATAAAGCGCAAGCACTGATCAATAGCTATAAAATTGGGCAAGATACGCAACACGATAATTGGGGCGCTTACGACTCACGTTTAGCTCACGACGGACAGTATATTTATTTGTTATCAAAACATTTTCCTGCTCGCTTAAAGCAGTTAACTGAAGATGATTTGTTTACTGTAGTTGACCCTATTTTTGAAGGAGACTACAACACGTTGTCGTCTGCTTGGTCGGTACTTGCTATGACGGCATACTCAAAAGTTGCGTTATCACAAGCCCAGCCTGAAGATGTAAAAATAATGGCAACAACGACAAAGGCAGATAAAAAGGCATTAGACGTAACCTATACACCTTATCCTAAAGCCTCGTTTTTAAATGACGTTAAAACGCTTAATGTATTAGCGCCACCTCGCTCATTTTACATGATGAGCCAAGCTGGTTTTGATACAAACGTACCACAAAAGTCATTAAGCAATGGCTTAGAAGTTGTTAGAGAATACCAAGACAATAAAGGTAATATTGTAACCACCGCAGTTCAAGGTCAAGAACTAAACGTTGTATTGCGAGTGCGTAGTGCAACGGGTGAAAACATTTCGGATGTTGCTGTTATTGATTTACTACCTGGTGGCTTTGAAGTACTAAGAGACAGCGTTCGCAATAGCTATAACCGCTGGACCTCTGACTATAAAGATATTCGAGAGGATCGCGTTATATTGTATGGCAGCTTTGGCGATAGCATGACTGAGCTTACTTACAAAGTTAAGGCTACTGCATCTGGCAGCTTTGTAGTGCCATCGGCTTATGCTGAATCTATGTATGATTTAAGTATTAAAGCGCACTCAAAATCGGGTCGTTTTGATGTTACTACCGCTAAATAAAAAGTTTAGTTTTATAATAAAAACGGCTTTTTTTACAACAGTACTGCTTGCAGTGCTGTTGTATTTATTTACTCCAAAGCCTGATATTACTCAGCCTAATGCTTACTCAACGGCTTTTTACGATAGCAGTGGTAAATTACTGCGTTTAAATTTAGCCGCAGACGATAGATATAGATTATGGACGCCAATAGATAAAATCCCTTTGAGCGTTCAACAAGCGACTTTATTGTATGAAGACCAAGACTTTTATGAGCATATTGGTGTCGATTTTATTGCTTTAATAAATGCGTTTTATACTAGTTATATTAAAAGAAGTCACCGAGTTGGTGCGTCAACAATAACAATGCAAGTAGCTCGGTTGCACTTTGGGATGAACACGCATGTTATATTTGGAAAAGTAGAACAAATACTTCGAGCGTTACAAATTGAGCGACACTACAGTAAAAACCAAATACTCGAGGCGTATTTTAACTTAGCGCCTTATGGATCAAATATTGAAGGTGTTGGTGCAGCCAGTTTAATTTACTTTAAGAAACCAGCCATTGATCTTAATTTACCTGAGTCATTATTACTTAGCTTAATTCCGCAAAACCCAACTAAACGAAATCCCATTAAAAAATCGGCTAAATTCATATTGCTAGAAACAAGAAAAAAACTGTTTACTCGTTGGCTTGAAAAATACCCAGACGATAAACATTGGCTAGCAGCTATGCAATTACCGATAAAGGTATATGCCTCTTCAGACTTACCTTTTGAAGCCCCACATTTTATTAATAATTTACAAAGCGAATACCCGCACTTAAAGCCGGGAGAATATAAAACGTCGATAGACCTTAATTTACAAAACTTACTTCAGCGCCACGCAAAAAATTATATTAATCGTAGGCAAAGAGACGGGCTTAGTAATACGTCTGCTATTTTACTAAATTATAAAACCATGGAAGTCGTTGCTGAATTAGGCTCTGTGGATTTTTTTAATAATGACATTAGCGGTCAAGTAAATGGTGTAAGAGCCAAACGTTCACCAGGTTCAACCCTTAAACCATTTATTTATGCGCTTGCTATAGACGAAGGGTTAATTCATCCATTAACGCTTGTAAAAGATGCCCCCAAACGCTTTGGAGGGTATACACCAGAGAACTACGATCAGCAGTTTTTAGGCCCTATATCAGCCACTGAATCGCTCGTGTTGAGCCGTAATGTGCCTGCCGTTAATTTGATGTATCGCTTACAAAAAGTTGGGTTATACGATTTACTCGTTGCAGCCGATGTTAAAAAGCTTCAGCCTAAAGAGTTTTATGGTTTAGCACTTGCGCTGGGCGGCAGTGAAGTAACGATGCTAGAGCTCGTTAAGTTATACGCCATGTTGGCTAATTTAGGGGTGTATAAGGATGAAGTTATATTAATAAAAGACGCCACTGCTATTAACCCAAATAACCCAAAGAACTCAAACAATCATATCAAGCAACTCATCAGCCCAGAGGCAGCCTACCTGACTTTACAAATGCTAAATAAAAATAGTGCAGTTGATGAGATCTCATTTCAAAAAGAAAGAAGGCAAGCATACCCTGTATATTGGAAAACCGGTACTTCATTTGCTTTTCGTGATGCATGGTCAGTAGGTATTGTTGGTCCGTATGTTTTAGCTACATGGGTTGGTAATTTTTCAGGAGAAGGGCATCCATCTTTTATTGGGCGACAAGCAGCCGCGCCTTTGTTTTTCGAAATAATTCGTTCATTAGATAGTTACGGCTTAATCAAAGGCGATATAAAACCAGGTGGTTTAAATATTACAGAAGTAGATATTTGCTCTACAACAGGTGATTTACCTAATGTGCATTGCCCTAAAACAGAAAAAGGGCTTTTTATTCCCGCTAAGTCGCCAATTAAAGTATCGGATGTACATCGTGAAATTTATATTGATAAAGCATCGGGTCTACGTGCATGCCAATATAATGAATCTACAACGACAAAAGCAGTTTATGAATTTTGGCCATCTGACCTAGTCAGATTATTTAAACAAGCAGGTATCGTTAAACGCCAGCCTCCACCTTATTTAGATTCATGCTTAATTAATGATACAAGTACACAAGGCTCAGCACCTACTATTACATCGCCAAGTAGTTTGATTAGCTACACTGTGCGAGCAAGTAAACTTAAGCTAGAGAGCATTCCTTTTTCGGCGACCACAGATACAGACTCACGTGTTTTATATTGGTTTGTAGACAACAGCTTTGTAGGTAAAGTTAAACGAGATACTTCACTATTTTGGCAACCACAAGTAGGCGAATTTGATGTAAGAGTGGTTGATAACTTAGGGCGAAGCGCGTCAGTTTCAATGCGTGTAAAGCTCGTTCAGTAATACGTAAATAAGCTAAAGAGCTAGTTATTGGGTATTAACAATTAGATTGGCGTTTATAAACAGTATTTAGCGTTTAGATTACTTTAAATTAATACTTATATTGCCATTAGGCTTGCAGCAGCACAGGAGTATTTCGCCTTCGCGCACAAACGCCAGTGGCTCTTCGTTATACTCAACACTACCTGAAACTAACGTTGCCCTGCAGGCGCCGCAATAACCTTCGCGGCATTGAAATGCTACGTCTATTTTCATGGATTCTAAGCACTGTAAAACAAAAGGGCAGCCAGTGGTAAATTCTATACACCGGCTGTCTACTGCAAGCGTTATGCTTGCAGTAGACTTGTCACTCATTATAAATCAAAGTCACCAAATTCAGATGCATCAACTTGCGAGTCGATTTGACCAACAAGGTATGAGCTAATTTCAGCTTCTTGTGGTGCTACTTGTACGTTATCAGACACTAACCATGAATTGATCCACGGGATAGGGTTATGCTTGTTTTACCAGTTTTACCATTTTTACGCTTAGGGAAGTTATCGTTCTCAAGATGCAGCTCTAACTCAGCGTTCAAAGCAGCTTCCGTTAGTTGCTTTATTAACGGGCTTAAGATGCCATCTTTACCCGTTAATGCTTTGCCATCTTGTAGGTCTTTTAAAGCTTGTTAAAAATTAAAATATTTAGTTATGTGTCATTCCTATTTTAGTCAATTCTACTGAAATGGCTCAGATTTTTGAACACTACCTAATTAAAATAAAAGCTGCATTCTTACTCTATATTCTTCGTTATTTGATGAAGATACTTCGTCTTCTCCGGCCATATAGCTCAAGCTAAACCTTATTTGTTTGTTAAAGTAGTAGTTCGCACCAGTTGAAATTTGTTTTCCAACGGTCTTACCAAGATTGATGTCGCTAAATTTTCCTAGTCCATCTTCATACCTGATTACCATTTCCCAAGCACCGCGAGTGGAATGCGGAATAACGCCTTTAAATTTTCCAGCTTTGTATGGCCTTGAACCATTAAAAATATAGCCAAGTTGAATATAATGGCCTTTGTTAGAATAAGTAGTGTGAGGGGCTGAAGTGTGAAAATATTCAGCTTGAAGATGTATCGATTTATATAATAATGCGTATTCAATATTGTAGTTGGTTATGTCTTTGTTATTGAGGTAGGCGCTTCTATATGTAAAACCAGTACCTAGGTGAACTAACAACTCATCGTTTACTTTCATCGCTTTAGTTAATCGACCTGTAATCGCCTTGTTGCTAAAACCTGATTTGATTTTACGATTGGATTCAAATATGCCAAAACCATATGACCAATCACTCCCTTTTCCGGTTATTTGTATGCCGAAGCTTGGCTCATAAGTGTAGTATTCGGTCATAGCAGAACGCTCTATTATCGATATATCTTTAGAACTGGTGAGCAATTCTAAACCGAAAGGCTCTTTTTGTTTGCCTATAGCAACATTAAAAAAGTCGCCCATTCCTGTGTAGCGTATATAGGCTTCTATAGCGTCACCATTTGTTTTACTGTTTTCTCCAAGCTTTATGGTTGCTTTATAGTCCCAATTTCCAACGTGTCCATAAGAATAGAGCCTTGAACGGCGAAGGGCTGAATTAGAGGTATCTTCGTTGTTTTTGACTTTATTCAGCTCATAATCCCACTGAAGGACGCCACCAAAATTGAAACTAGAATCAGGCTTTGATATTGCTTGATTGTTCACCGACGAGGAGGCGTGAGAAAAGCTCGATAAGATTGTGCTAGAGATGAATGCTATTGTTTTTATGTATTTGTACGTCATATTTAATTATTAACTTAGAAATTGCGTGCAATTTGTCTAATCTTTCCTACTAACTGTTTTTGAGGATAAAGCTACTAATAAGACATAATTGCTGTCATAAAGGCGCAATAAATTTTGCGTTGCGCTTTACTGGTTAGTTGTGCAGCTACTTTTAAAGGTAGCTGCTATAATTTTTAGCTAACATCTTGACTCAGATTTTGTGATTGTTCTGCATCTAGCTCACCGTTTTTGTTAAAAATGCCCTCTAACATTAGTGTAATAGCGCCATCACCAGTTACGTTACAGGCCGTACCAAAGCTATCTTGAATCGCAAAGATAGCGATTAACAATGCAACCCCAGCAGGATCAAACCCTAGAACACCTATGACTATTCCCATAGACGCCATCACTGTGCCACCCGGTACACCAGGAGCACCAATCGCAAATATGCCAAAGAGTAAAATGAACATAGCCATGACATCCATTGACGGAATTGAACCATATAGCATTAGCGAGATAACCATAACAAACAGGGTCTCAGTCAATACCGAACCACACAGGTGTATCGTTCCGCCGAGAGGCACCATGAAATTCACCGTTTTTTTGCTGAGTACTTTTGACTTTAGTGCTCCATTGAGCGACACAGGAAGTGTTGCCGCACTAGACATAGTACCAACGGCTGTGAGGTATGCTGGCCCATAGTGTTTTAGTACCTGCCACGGGTTCTTTCTTGAAATAATACCTGCAATTGAATATAAAATAGTTAACCAAATGAGATGCCCTAATAAAGCCAATATAACTACTTTCAAGAAGACTGGCAGTTGCTGAGTCAGGGTGCCTTCATAAGCAAGTCCCGCAAATGTAGAGGCTATGAATAGAGGTAAAATAGGAATAACAATTGATTTGATCACCATCATCATCATGCTTTCAAATTCACCCAGTAATTTTTCGAAACTATCAGCTTTTGTCTTTAGCGCGGTTATACCAATGAGTATGGCAAGAACTAGCGCCGACATGACTGACATTATTGGCGAAATTGAAAGTTGAAACGCTGCTTCTGGTAAGTGTTTCAGGCTTTCTATTTCAGTAGGAACTGATAGGTGAGGGAGCACCATTATCCCTGCAAAGTACGCTAATGTTGCAGCGCCTATAGCTGAAAGGTAAGCAATACTGATGCCTGCTACTAGCATTTTGTTGGCATTGTATTTCAATTTCGTAATTGCAGGGGCTATAAATGCAACTATCACAAGTGGGACGGTAAAGAAAATAAACTGACCTAATACATATTTTATTGAGGTAACTATCGACATAAATCTTTCGTTGGCTATTAGGCCTATTAATATTCCAACTCCAATGCCTATTATGAGCTTCAAGATGAGTAACCATTCGGTATTTTTACTTTTATTAAATTTCATATCCTCTAAATACTTATCGGTTGATAAGTAACCCCTTGTTTGTTTTGGCTACTTTTTAAGACGAAATATAAGAAAAAAAGACGCAATAAAAAATAAAACATGCAGTTTGATAATTAGCTGCGGGATTGCCGGTGTAGCGCTTTATTTATTGAGACATATAGAGCCAAGCATTAAATTCTTGGCTCTATTATTTTTCTGGGGGATTACCTAGCTTTTTGAAAAAGAGGCATTTTTAATAAAAAATATTTATGCGTCTTATTACAAATTTTTTCGTCTTACTGATCATGAGTGGTGAAACCATTTGCTCAAACGGTAAGTATTTTCTCAACAGGAATGTTGAGTTAGTCGCATGTTTTCTGGATTTAGGAGTATTTTTATATGTTTAAATATTTTAGAGAAGATTTAAAAAGTATTTTTGATCGAGACCCTGCTGCTAGAAATGTTATAGAGGTGCTGTTTAGTTATCCTGGTATTCATGCAATTGCGATGCATCGAATTTCTCATGTTTTATGGAGAAAGGGACTAAAGCTTTTCGCTAGGATAATATCAAGCATAAGTCGCCTTTTGACTGGCATTGAAATACACCCTGGTGCCAAAATTGGTCGCAGGTTTTTCATCGACCATGGCATGGGAGTCGTTATCGGTGAGACCGCAGAAGTTGGCGATGACGTAACACTTTATCATGGCGTTACCTTAGGAGGCACAAGTTGGTCAAAAGGTAAGAGACATCCCACTTTGGGCAATGGTGTCATTGTCGGTGCTGGAGCAAAAATACTTGGCCCAATTAAAATAGGAGAAGGAGTAAAAGTAGGGTCAAATTCAGTTGTTACTAAAGACGTTGCCGAAGGGGAGACTGTTGTAGGAATTCCGGGAAGAGTAGTTTCCAAGGAAAGCAAAATTAAAAATAATGGACATAAGCATAGAGCGTTAACTGAAAATTTGTGCTTCTTTTCTTATGGGGAAACTCAGCATGAAAACGATCCCGTTGCACAGGAAATACGTGAGCTTCTTGACCGTTTGTTAGCGATGGATCAAAGGCTTGAATCTAATTGTTTAGACCCAAGTAATTCGTTTTGTAATGATCACCCGAAAAATCCCCTTCGCGTCAAAATAAATAAAGCGCCAGAAGTGATTACTTGAACATAAAAAGATATTCTCTTAGCTTCAACCTCGTTGTAAGTCATGCATTCATATGACTGGAGGGTTTCTCCAGTCATTCTACACCTGGTAGACATATTTATTGGAAATAGCTATTTGCTGTGCAACCATGCGGTGATCATCACCTAGATATTGATGTTCCAAGTCAATAATCATTCGATGCCTGGCCCTGGCTGACAAAGTTCACCGAGGCAATGCATGATGTAATCAAGCGGCGTTGAGCCGTTGGACTTTGCAGTTTCGATGATGCTGTATTGTATAGGTGGGAGCTTGCTATTTTGCTGTGAGAGGTTTGGCAAAAATCCAGTTCTTACGGCCAATTACAAACGGTCTGATAGCTCGCCCGGCGCGGTTATTGTCGATATTAAGCTGTACATCTTCAAGGTAAATCACTAATTTATGCCATTGAACAGCGAGATAGGTTGCTGTCTCTGGCAGTTTGGTTTTCCCACCTAAATGTGGCAGCTTTTGATCTAACCATTTATGCAGTTTATCGGTTATAGATTTCGCTTGCTGTTGCCTTACTTCATGACTTTGCTCTGGTGTTTTATCTTTAAGTTTTGATTCAATGCCGTACAGTTTCTGAATCAAACTCAAGACTACGTCGACTTTGTCTGCCTTATTTTTACTCTGCACGTGTTTCGCTTCAATAAATTTACAACGCGTATGGGCCCAACAACCAGTGTCGATTGCGTTTGTGCATACGCTTGGTAACCATCAACCTGTAAATACCCCGAAAAGCCATCCAGATAATTAACCACGCAGGAAGCTGCTCGACTGTTTTGATAGTCGTAAAGCACGATGTTTGGTCTTGAGCTGTGTTTATACCAATTCCAATAAATAGCTGATCTATTTTACTTGCTAAAACAACCCATTTCTTTGTTGTAAATTTCGCAAAGGGAACAACCATTTACATCAATTTACGCCTAGAACTGAATTATTTTTTCGACGTAAAATTTAGATCACATACTTAATGGAATTGGTATTACTTATAGCCGATGACGGATCCGAGCCGGTACAATATAGCCAATGTAACTTTTTACCTTGTCGGTGTTGACCACATTGACCGCCGTTTCATCGGCATGTATCGCAGGTTGTTTAAATAACGCGTGTTTCAGACGCTGTATCAGCGGTTCAAACAAGATGGCGGATTTGAGTACCCAGTCACTCATGGTTTTACGACTAAGCTCAATGCCGTATTGTTTGAACATCGACTCTTGTATGTGCAGTGGCAGTATATATTGATATTTGCGGGTGATAATTTGGCTTAAGAAACTGGACGTGTTTGGCATTTTGGCTTGTTTAATACTGTTATTCGACCCTGACTTATCACATTCAGGACACGCGTACTTTGGGCGAATATGCTCAATGACTTTTACATTTTCGGGGACGAAGTCGAGATTTTCACAGACATCTCACCCATTTTATGCAACACATTACCACAGCAGTTACACAGTTGGTCTTCTTCACCAATATCAAGAATCACTTGATAACGGAGTAAGTTTTTTGGTAATGGTTTGTGCTTTGGTATTTTGCGAGTGTAGCTAATCTCTAGTGTAGCAAGCTCATCAGTTTTCTCAATGATGTCTTCGGCTTCATTAAACAACTCCTTGGTGCGTCGGTATTTTCAATTAATTAAATCCACTCTGCTAGGTGTCGTTGCTCGGGCGCTTACTTTGCTGTTCATAACCTGCCTATCTTCAATCATATATGGAAATTAATAAGATAGGCAGCCACACAGCTTTAGTTTCAGGGACAGTTACCGTGTCGGAAAACGAGTAGTATTCCCTTACTTTTAATCTATAAGAGTAATCGAATCTAGAATCCCCTTACCACTATGTATACCCCCTTCATTTTCGCTTGCTGGTTTACTTCGTATTAGGTAGCCCGCGTAACCATTTAATTCGGTCACTGGTTCCCCTTGATAGTAAACGGTAAACAAACCTATTTCGCTTATTAGATCATCAACCACAGTTTGTTTTGCGTCCCTAATAGCTAATACGGGTTTCTCACGCTCATGAGGATATAGACGTTGCATTAATACCCATGCGTCGTATTCATGAGGCTCTATATTTTCTAATTTTTCACTAATATCTGTGCCAAAGACACAATGTCCTCCGCCTTCGCCTTGGTTCTTTAGAACCCAGCTTTCTTTATCAGCTTCAAAATTGAACCAATGAATAGTTTCTTTATTAACCGCCTTCATGTCGGCCAAAACACTTTTAACCAGATGTGCTTCTTCTGGGGTCAAGCCCCAACGAGCATATTCTTGGGCAGGCATTCTCGTAATTAACATTTGCATCGCTTTACTGGTCGCTAACTGCTGACTAATAGTCGCGTTTATTGCGACTCGGTGCTGCTCTAAAAATAATCTTGTTCTACTGAGCGTTTGGCAGCAAACGGATTCATCTAATTCTGGCGAGTAATAATCAGCGCATTGATATCCAGCCCTAAGGTATACTGCGTCAATTGGACCTACACTTTCCAATAATAGGCGTTGAGATTTACCTGTGGACAGTTGAGTACTTAATTGTTCGAATGTACGCCTAACCGTTCGCACACCAAGCTTTTGCAGCTCTAGCTCTAGTAAATGCTGATCATAGACATTGTCTTCGTTCTCTTGAATCACCATAAGAAACGTAGGCGAGCCAGACTCATTAAAATCTTTCTTAATTTTCACTGCGGCGGTAGTAACACCAATAGCCATTTGTTCAAGTCCAACGTTTTCAGCCGGAGTAGCGCCAGTCGTTGCTAACCATTGTTGATACACAGTGCTGTGCTGTTCACTTATATAATTATGAAGCTGTGTAGCACGCTTACCAAATGGAGCCATACCAGCCGCTATTCCATTAAACTCAATAACCTTGGGACCTTGCTCACGATCATCCATATAGTCAGTGCGCATCATTAAAAGTGGTTGTCTGGCAGGTGTTCGCCTTGAAACTTCTTCACCGTGAGCTTCCTTGTGAAGCGACATTAATATGTTAAAGAATGGCTCTGCTGCGGCCGTTTTCATTAACGATGTTTGTAAAAAATCATGATCTTCAGAGATGTTACTAATCAATTTAGAAATTAACGGTGTTGTTTTTAATAGATGCTCAAAACGTTTTTTCTGCATTGTCATAGGGGCTATGCTAAAAGGAACGTGCCTTGCCGTATTATCGTTTTGTTTGAATGCAACACCATTCATGATTTCCCATTCAATAATATCTTCGATTACGTCAGGCGAAAGATAATTGTGAGTGATTGAAATAGTCATATTTTGATACTCTTATTTGAAAATAATTTAAGCTGTTAAGCCTAGCGTCAAGTTGTTTAGGTCTTCTGCTTCTTGCTGTTGTTGAGCAAGGTATAGGTTTTGATAATCACCAGGTTGGGAGATAAGTTGTTGATGAGTTCCCATTTGAACAACTTTGCCTTTATTCATCACAAGTATTTGATCCGCATATTTTACAGTCGAAATACGATGTGCGATTGCAATAACCGTTTTACCCTTTTGAACCTTAGTTAATACCGCCTTTACTGTTTCTTCGCTTTCGCTATCTATATTTGCTGTTGCCTCATCTAAAAGAAAAATAGAAGGAGAATGAGATAAAGTACGAGCAATGGCGATTAATTGGCTTTCGCCCGTAGATAGCTGTGCACCGCCTTGCCCCAAAATATGAGCATATTTGTTTGGCAGTGAGTCAATAAATTTGTGCACATTGACCTGTTTAGCTATTTTGATAGCATGATCTTCACCAAGCTCATCTGAAGATAAGTTAATGTTCTCTAGCGCTGAACCTTTAAATATGACGGGGTCTTGTGAGACTAAACCAAAAATTTTATGGATTTGAGCATCAGAGAATTTATTAAGAGGTTGCCCCCCAATTAGTATCTCGCCTTTTTGATGGTTATAGAACTTCATAAGCACATTGATTATTGAGCTTTTACCACTGCCAGAGTGACCTACAATTGCAGTATATTGCCCCGTTTTGGCTGTGAAACTCACATCTGACAGCACAGGTGAATTTTCGTCGTAACCAAAGCTAACATTTCTAAACTCAATGTCATATTTGTCGTTAAGAGCTTGCTCTTCATAGGTATCTGAATTATGAGTATTTTTCTCATCAAGCATTTCAAAGATACGTTTCGACGAAACCGTAGCGATTTGCAATTTTCTTAGTTCCATTGAAAGTTGGCGGAACGGGTCAAAGAACCTTTCGATATAGTTCAGAAAAGCATACAAAGCGCCTATTTCTATAACTGTTGTCAGAGATGCTCCTGCAAACCATGCGAGAATACCTGCCGTAGCTAACGTTGAAATTAATCGAGTTAAAGGCAGTAACATCAAGCTATCTATTGCGACAGATCTCCTCTTGTATTCAAACCAATGGTTATTTTCATTATAAAACTTTGCTCTAAAAGAACTTTCTTGTCTGAATGATTGAATAAGTGTAATACCCTGAAGTGATTCGCTCAAACGACCATTAATTTTACTTATTTGTGAACGCACGCCTTCGAATGCAGACATTGAAATTTTGCGATAGAGTTGCATTGTTAAAAGTAACACTGGAATTAATACCAGACTGACTAACATTAACCGCCAATCTAATATTGCTATAGCGATAAAGATAGCAATTATTCTGAGTGTACCTTGTAACACTGTAGGTAGTGTTGACATAAACATATCGCGCAGCGCCTCTGTATCATTTATTATGTACGAGACAAGCTTTCCTGAAGGTTCTTTATCAAACTTACTTATTTGGTAATTGAGCACATGACTGAATAGCTGTTTTCTGACATCTTTAACGACTAATAACGCTCCTTTTCGAAATAGTAAATTTTGTATATAGGTAAGAAAAGACGATACTAAGTAGGCGATAACAATAAGTGATAAGAGCAATCCTAGTGCTTGCCACTCAAATTGTTGTGGGATGATGACATCATCAATGATGATTTTAGCTAACCACGGGATTAGCATTTCAGCGCCAATAGCTACAATTAACATCGCGAATGCAGATAAAAATAACTTTTTGTGTGGGAATGAATAACCCAATAAACGCCTAATGAGCGATGTTTGCTTCGTTGATTGTAGGTTAGACATTTTGCTCTCCAGATACTTTTAATTGGCTAGGTTCAATAGTTGGAGGTTTTTTTTCCAATGGGAGTAGGTTTTTTAGCTGACTTTGCTTTTTATATACTTTTGCATACCAACCTTTTTCGGACACAAGTTCGGTGTGGTTGCCTTGCTCTGTAATGTGTCCGTCTTCAAGTACAATAATATGGTTTGCATCTATTAAGTTTGGTAATCGCTGAGTAACTAATAAGATAGTTTTGTCGCTAAAGTGCTTGTTTAGATTTTGACGGACAATAATTTCTATATGCATGTCTAGTGCACTGAATGGGTCATCAAGTAAGAGAATTTCAGCTCCAGTTAGCAACGCTCTAGCAAGTGTTAAGCGCTGTTTTTGGCCGCCAGACAAATTGCTACCGCCTTCAGTTAATATTGTGTTAAATCCATTTGGCATTGCTTCGATTTCTTCAGCAATAGCAGCAACCTCTGCGACAAACCTTATTTCTTCATGATTAGCATTGGGCTTACCTAAGGCAATGTTGTCTGCTATTGTTCCAGAAAACAAAAATGGTTTTTGAGGTACCCACGCTATATAGCCGCGTAGGGATTTAAACGTTAGATCTTTGATAGAATAGCCATTAATATTAATTGTCGACTCGTTTTGTGCCTCAAATTGCCGTGTAATGAGTTGTAATAAAGTTGATTTTCCTCCGCCTATTGGACCCGTAATACCTACCATGCCATGCGCGGGTAAATTAAACTTAATGTCGCTCAATACTTGAGTATTCTCTCCAGAATAAGCAAATGAACTAATATTTACGGATAGATTTGGACGAACATTTATTGGAAGAGTAACAGAGCCTTCTTTTATTTCCTCTTGTTCCGTTAGTATTGTTTGTAATCGTGCCCAAGATGTATTTCCTCGTTGAAAAACATTGAATTGCCAGCCAAATTGCATGAATGGGCCTAAGAGTTGCGTTAAATACAAAGTAAATGTAGTAAATAAACCTACGCTTAAAGTACCTTCATCAACTAGCCATGCACCGTAACCGATAGCCATCACAAAAGATAAACCGTATACAAGCTGAATTGTTGGAGCAAAGGCTGCGTCTATTTTAGCAACAGAGAAGTTTGCCGTTAATGCCTCGTCAAGGGATTTTGAAAAACGCCTTTCTTGTCGAGACTTTATGCCATGTGAATGAACCGCTCGAATACCAGAAACTGTTTCACGTGCTTCTTCATTAAGTGAAGAAAAAGCCTCTTGGGAAAGAGCGAATGCTTTGTGCAATTTAATCCCGTATTTTCGAGTAATGAAAATAAGTAATGGAAAAGGAAGCAGGGCAACGGCAGTAAGCTCGCCACTCACTACAAAAATCATTCCGAAGATAATGGTTAAGCCCGCTATCAAAGAGTCAATTAAGGTCATTATGCCCATACCAGTCGTCTCTTCTATCGCATTTAAATCGTTAGTGGCATGTGCCATTAAATCTCCGGTACTTCTACGAGAATAGAAAGCAGGGCTTAATGTTGAAAATTTATAAAATAGATCCTTACGTAGCTCCTTAGAAATGGAAATAGCAGCGCCATATAGCTTGTTTTGCCATACGTATCGAAGAGCATACATTGCAATTGCACTAAGCAGTATTCCTACTACGTGCATTGCGAGAAAATCAGCGTTAAGTTTACCCTCGTTGATTTGGTTAACTACCTGACCGATCAGCCAGAACGGCACAAGATTTAAAAGTGCGACTATTTGCAGCGCAATAATGGCTACTATGTATTGGCCTGCAAACATGCGTAGGTATTTTCGAAGTTTCCAAATGATATTCATATAAATAAACTGCCTTCTGCATTTGTCATATATTTACAGAGCGGAACAGGGGGGATAAATTTACGCAAATTTACGTAAATGGGAATAGTGCTATTTAAATAGTAAGAATGACACATTTTAAATTTTGCTTGAATTACAACTTGATTTATAAGACGTAACAAAGATAGTAAAGACGCAGATATTTATAATATTAGGCTAGAAATTGAATTTACCACTACACGGGAGGCTAATGAAAGTATGCAATGGAAGTCCACAGTGCACAAAATGATGGAGTAGATTCAATGCAATTGATGATTTCAATCGCGAAGGACTCACAATAGATGCTGACTTATCACTCCCCGCTGAGCGTGTGATCCGTTCGCTCAATCAAATTATAGAATGGCGTGGTAAGCCAAAAGCTATCAGGTGTGATAATGAACCTGAATATATTAGCGACAAATTAGCAGAGTGAGCGTTAAATAATAATATCGAATTACGATTTATTCAACCAGGTGACCCGCAACAAAATGCTTATGTAGAGCGGTTTAATCGCACGGTTAGGTATGACTGGGTAAGTCATTATATTTAAAGTTATATTAGTAAGTTACAAGATAAAGCTACCGATTGGTTATGGGCTTATAACAATGAACGCCCTGACATGGGCATAGGTCACATAACACCCATACAAAAGCTGGAAAAGTAACACAATGGAAATTCTACAGCTCGCCTCAATTAAAAGTCGGGAGATTACCATTTTAGTTGGATGGCTTGATGCTAATAGTAGGCTTAATTAACTAAATCTCTTTCTAATACTTTCATAATATTTTTGGGCACTTTCATTTCTAGGTGTAAAGTCAGTAATGCCACCATTAGAAATTTCAAAGTCGCAACATGTCAACATAATTTCACGAAGTTTATGTCTTCCTCTCTGTATTCTACTTTTAGCTGCTGACAGAGTCAGTCCTAACTTATCTGCAATATGTTGTTGGCTCAATTCTTCTAATTCAGAAAGTACTAGGGCTATTCGGTACTTTTCTGGTAACTCTTGTATTAAAGGTTCAATACAGTTGGCAATAGCTTTATAGTTCGCCTCAGCTGACTCTACTTGTTCTTCAATTATGTTATCTGGTAATTCTTCATATATTACTCGTTTTCTGTAATAATCCATAATCGTGTTTCTGGTTATAGTGTATAGCCAGCTCTTAATACTTCCCTTAGCATTTAAGTTATGGAGGTTAGCACTCGCTTTGATATAAACATCTTGAAGTATATCTTCAACTATGCTTTGGTCATCAACTTTTCTACTGATGTAATTTTTCAGTTGTATCCTATGTTCTTCCCATTCAGCGTACATCAGATTTTCTCTCACCTAAAATATAACAATATTATTTATTAAGACGCAATAATCAACAAAAAGACGCAAATTATAATAAATATTTGTGAATTTAATTGTCCTATTTACTATAAAGAGAGCTTAATTCCTCTTTCGAGGTTGAATTTTCAGCAATATTCTTAGTGTTTAGGCAAGATAGAGCCAATGGCGTGTGGTTATTTCTTATAAGTAGGCGATAGCGTAGAGTCATGCCAAATATACTGCTTTGCGTATGGTGCTGCCTAGATGTATTTTACTCTTTATTGACTACATGGGTGTAGCTAAGGGTTTTGAGCAGGATGCACATGCGTTGCTCGGTTCTAAAACTCGCGTAGCGGTTAAGTAACCCTTAAGTTGAGCCCACTTAAATCCTGAAATGTCCACAGATCCTAGAATAATTTATATTTTAATATTAGTTTGCGTCTTTTATTACTACTCAGCGTCTTATTGATGGAAATACACTAATTTATCGAAAACACGCTTAAAAATATTAACTCGGTGATTTTTTAAAGTAATAATTAATAACCTCATAGGCTTAAATTTAAGGAAGTATATGCTAAATGATCAATTTGGTCGCCAGTTCAATTATTTACGTCTCTCTATTACAGATGTTTGTAATTTTAGTTGCAATTATTGCTTACCAAATGGGTATCAATGCGATACCCCACGTGACTTTTTGGATATAAACGAAATTAAAACCATAGTGAACTCCTTTGCTAAATTAGGTACGAAAAAAGTACGAATTACAGGGGGAGAGCCATGTTTACGAAAAGATATAACTGATATTTTAAAGATATGCAAGGCGACTGCAGGTATCGAAAAAGTGGCAATAACCACTAACGGATTTAATTTACTTGATAAAATTGATGAGTTTGCTGAGGCAGGTCTTGATGCTTTGAATGTAAGTATTGATAGTTTAGACCCTAAAATGTTCAAACTTATCACAGGCCACGATAAATTAGTAAACATCTTAAATGGCATCGATCGTGCAATACAACTAAATATAAAAGACGTTAAAATAAATGCTGTGTTAGCAAAGCAATTTAACCATAATCAATTAAGTGACTTTTTAGATTGGATTAAATATAGAAAAGTTACAGTTCGTTTTATTGAGCTAATGGAAACTGGAAATGGAGCGAAATTCTTTGAAGAAAATCACTTAAATGGCCAAGCACTTAAAACCAAGCTACTAGATCAAGGCTGGACCCAAGTGGTTAGAGAAAAGTTGGATGGCCCCGCAGAAGAATTTTGTCACCCAAATTATGTCGGTCGAATAGGCTTAATAATGCCTTATAGTAAAGGCTTTTGTAAAAGTTGTAATCGTCTTCGAGTTTCGGCTCTTGGTAAGTTGCATTTATGCCTGTTTGCTAACGAAGGGATAGACTTAAGAGAACATTTAAAGAGTAATGATACGTTAAGTACAATAAACGCAATACAAGCAGCAATGGCTAACAAGGAAATAAGTCATGAGTTAGATAAACGTCTAACTGGTGTTACTACTCATTTAGCTATGCTTGGTGGATGAATTTCAGATTATAGGAGCATCCTAACTCTATACTTTAGGTGTGCCACAGTCGAAAGCAATTTTAAAATAACCTATTAATATAAGCTACCCTATGAGCCAAACAACTGAGTTACAAATAGCATTAAACATTGCCGTAATGACAGTAAGCGATACACGCGATGAAATTACGGATACCTCAGGCCATTACTTAATGAAAGCCCTTACCGATGCCGGTCATCATTTAGCTGATAAAGACATAGTTAAAGATGACGTATACCAAATGCGTTCAGTAGCATCAAAGTGGATTGCCGATGACACCATTCACGCTATTTTAGTGACCGGTGGTACGGGATTTACCGAGCGCGACTCAACGCCAGAGGCGTTTACACCGCTGTTTGACAAAAGCGTAGATGGATTTGGTGAGTTATTTAGACATATTTCGTACGGCGAAATTGGTAACTCAACTATTCAATCGCGTGCACTGGCAGGCCTTGCTAATAACACGGTTATTTTTTGTATGCCAGGCTCTACGGGCGCATGTAAAACAGCCTGGACAGGTATTATAAAAGATCAGTTAGACTCAATGCACAAGCCATGTAACTTTGCTCCGCATATTACTATTGGTAAAAAATGCGAATCACGAGAGAAGTAATATGCTGAGCCACGTAGACGAAAACGGTCAAGCAAACATGGTTGATGTATCGCTAAAAGAGGTCACTCTGCGCGATGCATCTGCCGAGGCCTACATTAAAATGAGCAAACAGGCTTTTGAGCAAGTGTTGCTTAATCAAAATAAAAAAGGTGACGTGCTAGGCGTTGCACGCATTGCGGGTATTCAGGGCGCTAAAAAGTGCGCCGATTTAATTCCGCTTTGCCATCCGCTTGCGCTTAGTAAAGTAGCCGTTGATTTTGAATTCGATGAAGAAAATAGCCAAATTAAAGTTACCAGCTATTGTAAATTGGCTGGTAAAACAGGCGTTGAAATGGAAGCGCTCACCGCTGTATCAGTTGCTACGCTTACATTATTTGATATGTGTAAAGCTGCCGATCCGCTTATGGAAATACACGGTATGCGTGTAACACAAAAAGCAGGAGGCAAGCATGGCAGTTGGCAGCGAGACTAATTTAAATAATACTAACGCAGCTGCAGGGCAAGTAAACGTACTGTTTTTTGGCCAACTTAAAGAGCGCCTAAAGTGCGGTAAGCTAACAGCTAATATCATGAATACGCTTAGCATAACAGCGTTTAAAAAAATGCTTGTTGAGCAAAACCCGCATTGGCAAGCATGGCTTGAAGAACGTGATGTATTGTGTGCGCTTAATCAAACTATGTCATCGAGCGATGAGCTTGTAAAAGCAGGGGATGAACTTGCTTTTTTCCCACCGGTTACAGGTGGCTAATGAGCATTTGCATTAAAGTACAAACGCACGATTTTTCAGTAGGCGAGCAATACAACGCACTTTGTAGTAATAACAAAAACGATGGTGCTGTAGTTACTTTTACAGGGCTTGTGCGGGAGTTTAGCAGCGGCGATAACGTTATCGCGCTTGAGCTTGAACACTACCCAGTTATGACTGAACAACTACTGCAATCTATTGCTGAACAAGCGCAAACGCGCTGGCAACTTGCCCGCATAAGCATTATTCATCGGGTAGGTTATTTAGCCCTAGGTGAGAAAATTGTATTTGTAGGCGTTACTAGTCGCCACCGTCAAGCCGCGTTTGAAGGCGCACAATTTATAATGGATTATTTAAAAAACCACGCCACATTTTGGAAAAAAGAGCATTTTAGAGACTCATCAAACTGGGTCGAATTTAAACAAAGCGACAAGCAAGCACTTGTTAAATGGGATTAACTTAGTGAAAATTTTATCCTTCAGCTTGATATTTAAAATTTTTTACTGTGTGTTCTTATTTGGCGTGTTCTCAAGCACATTAAGCGCAAAAGAAATATTGCATGTCGCAGTAGCAAGTAACTTTAAAACTGTATTACAAACTTTACTGCAAGAATCTCCTTTACCTGGCGTACAAATAAAAATATCAGCGGCTTCTAGCGGGATTTTATATTCTCAAATTGTACATAATGCACCGTTTGATGTGTTTTTATCAGCTGATGATGCTCGCCCGCAAGCATTAGTAAAAGAAGGGTTTGCTAGTCAAAGTAGCTTAGTTACCTACGCATTAGGTGAGCTTGCATTGTGGCAGCCCAATGCTAATAAAGTAAATAATAAAGTAGCCATTGCTAACCCGCGTTTTTCACCTTATGGTCGTGCGTCTGAATTTTATGTCAATGCCAATTTTAAAAAGCCAATAAGTTACGTATATGGTAATAACATTACGCAGGCCTTTCAGTTTATTCAAAGTGGTAATGTGTCAATTGGGCTGGTGGCGGTGTCTACGTTAAAAGCTGCGTATAGCAATACACAAAACCCTAAGTATTTAGATTATAAAGTACTAGAGGCTGATGAATACCCCGATATTATTCAGCAAGGCGTTATTATAAAATCGACAAAAAAAAAGGCGAGTGCAAAAAAGCTTATGGATTTTTTAATGACAAGCAGAACTCAACTTAAGCTTATTAAATTAGGATACAGATCAAAGGACAATAATGCTTCAAAGTGATTTAACTGCGCTGTGGTTAACAATAAAACTTGCCTTGATAACTGCTATATTACTACTCGTTTTTTGCATTCCGGTTGCTTATAAATTAGCAGGCTACAAAGGAAAATTTAAACCTTTTTTAGAGGCATTAATTGCTATGCCTTTGGTATTACCGCCTACTTTATTAGGTTTTTACTTGTTGGTTCTTTTTTCGCCTACGCACGCTTTAGGGCAGTTTTGGTTTTGGTTAACGGATACACAGCTTGCTTTTAGTTTTCAAGGTGTGGTTATTGGTTCTCTTTTTTATTCTTTGCCGTTTGTAATGCAGCCTTTGGTTGCAGGTTTTAAACAAACAAATGAAATATATAACGAGGCTGCAATAGCGCTTGGGCTTAGTCATTTTAAGCGTTTTGTGTATTTAATATTACCATTACTAAAGCCCAGTATTGGTAGTGCATTTGCCTTAGGATTTGCTCATACACTCGGTGAATTCGGCTTGGTATTAATGATTGGTGGTAATATTCAAGGGCAAACACAAGTTGTCTCAATTGCATTGTATGACCATGTTGAATCGCTAAATTACGCGGCTGCTCACCAGCTCTCTCTTATTTTATTGGCTATCTCTTTTGCGTGTTTGGTGCTGTTATTTAAATTTAATAAAAGTATAGTCGGGGTTAGACAATAACATGGTTAAATTAACCCTATTTAAAGCGCTTAATAATTTTGATTTAGATATAAACCTGCAATTAGAGTCGTTTAATATTGCAGGTGTTTTTGGTCCATCCGGCTCAGGTAAATCTACATTGCTCCGCTGTATTAGTGGCCTTGAAGGCAAACAAAGCATTTATATTAACAATCAACCTGTGCATCATTTACCTAGTGATAAACGCGGTGTAACACTGCAAGTGCAATCTTGTCCGTTATTCCCTCATTTAGACGTCGCTGGCAATTTAGAATTTACTCAAAAGCACTGCGCTAATAGGCAAACTGACTTATCCGAGCAAGAAGTTATTACAGCTCTTGAGTTACAACTACTGCTTAAACGCAACGTACAAAGTTTATCTGGCGGGGAGCGCCAACGAGTGGTGTTTGCACGTACATTGTTGGCAGGCCAAAAGCTTATAATTTTAGATGAGCCCTTTAGTGCACTTGACTGGCCACTTCGGTTTAAAACACTTACAGCATTGAGTGAGTTGGCAGCTAAATTTAATATAAAATTTATAATAGTGAGCCACTCTTTAAAGGAACTATTATTTTGCTGTGATACCCTAATTCAGCTTGAAAAAGGTAAGGTGATAAACCAAGGATCAAGTGCGTTAGTTGCCAAGGCTATTTATGCTAATAATAAGCAAACACCACTGAGCTTACTTAATTATGACATTATTAAATTTGATGAAAAATACGCTGTTTATCAACTTCAAATAAAACAAAGTGAGCAGCAGTTATTTGTATCCCCAAGTGCAGTTGAGCAAGGTGGTAAGCTAATCATCGAAAGCGAGCAAATAGCAATTAGTGCTATAAAACCATTACTCACAGAGTACAGTAACGTATTGGTTTGTAAGCTTATTAGTGCTGAAGCTATTGATAGCAATTGGCAGCTTACACTTAATGTAGATGGGCAAACATTGCATTGCTTACTTTCGGCAAGGGTGTGGGATCAAAGTAATTATAAAGTGGGCGATACACTTTACGCCGCTATTCATAACCTAGAGTAAAAATTAAAACGCGAGTTACTTACTACACGTGGGGCACTGGCTATTTTTAGGAATTTTAAAGCGGTTAAACTCCATACTGAGCCCATCTACCAACAATAAATGTTCACTTAAGCCGCTTGGCAAACCCGCAAGTATTTTTAGTGCCTCAGTTGCTTGAATACTGCCAATTAGCCCAACAATAGGGGAGAGCACGCCAGATTCAGAGCAGCTTTGTGTTTGCTCATTAAAAAACTGCGATAAGCACTCGTAACAATGGCTATGTTGTTTCATGGTAAAGCAGGCAACTTGGCCTTCCATTCTAATTGCAGAGCCCGAAACTAGTGGTGTTTTAGTCTTATAACAGGCGCTATTGAGTAAATTGCGTGTAGGTAAGTTATCAGAGCAATCAATGACTATATCAATATTACTTAATAGCTCGTCAAGCTTTGACTGCTCATCTAAAAATACATCGATTGTATGTATGTCTATTTCATCATTTAAGCTAGTTAACTGTGCTTTAGCGGCGTGTGTTTTTAAGCTACCTACATCAGTTTGCTTATAAAGCACCTGCCTTTGCAAGTTTGTAGCATCAACTACATCGTTATCTGCAAGCGTTAATGTTCCCACACCTGAGGCAGCCAAGTACTGTGCAACCGGGCAGCCTAAACCACCTAAACCCACTATAAGTGCATGAGATTGCCAAAGTCTTTCTTGTCCATCTATATCAAGTTGCACGAGCATAATGTGGCGAGAGTAACGTAATTGCTGGTTATAAGTTAATGGAGAGGTATGCATTATAAATATACTCACTTCATGTGGCGACTTATTAGGGTCTGTTGATCTTTCAAGGTTAAATTTACAGCAGTCTGTTTGGTATTTAGGCAAGGCAGAGCCTATGCAGTGTGGTTATTCCCCATAAATGGGCGATAACGTAGCATTAATGCCAAACAGGCGCTGCCCAAAGGGTTCTTCCTAGGGGCTATTTACTATTTGTTGCCTGCATGGATGTAGGTAAGGGGCGTGAGCAGGACGCGGAAGCTTTGCTCAGTTTTTACTTAGCCCACTAGGTTACAAATCTCGCGCCGCGATTAAACAGCCTCTAGCTTGAACAAATTTTAATCCGCAAAGATCAACAGACCCTAGTAAATGTTTTTTATCTCAAATATCTTAGCAACATTGCGATAAAAAATAATATGTATTTAAGGTAATAAAAAACTTAAGGGTTAAATATTGTCGTTTAACCCTAAGTCCTCCTAACTATTTATTTAGGTACTCATTGGTTTTTAATTAAAGGCTCTTTCCCACTGAGTTTTCCTTTTTCATCTGTATCCCATGCTATATAAGATTTTTTCTTGTAGGGCATTTCGACTTCAAGTAGATTTTTTTTGTCTATCGTCTCATCTTTTTTAACTATTCCATTTAAGTTTAATATATAAGCTGTCAATGCATATACTTCTGAATCATTTAAAGTCTTGGGTGATTGATGCGGCATAGCTCTACGAATATAATCAAAGATGGTGGTTTGATGCGGCCATGCGCCCACTGTTAGGGCTAATAGTGGGTGAGGGTTATACTCTTGATACCCTAACTCTCCAGCTAATCGAGGAGCGACACCTCCTTCACCAGATAAACCATGACACATCATACATTTAGTTTGATAAATTTTTTCGCCTTCAAATGCATTTCCACTACCCGCTGGAAGATTACGTCCATCTGGATATATTGTAATAGACCATTTTTCAATTTCGGATTTGCTTAGTTCAATACCACCTTGTGTCGTTACTTCCTCAGCCGCATAAGCAGTGTTTGACAAATAGATTAGTAAACTAGTTATTAATATTTTTTTCTTAAAATTAAACATAAAAATTGCTCACTTTACCATCGTTAGAAACAAGCCATGAATTAATTGAGTTATTGTGACCGTGAGAAAATCTAGCATACCGTGATATCCAGTCCTCTCGGGTTGGTTGAGTATTTCCGAACTCATCAATCGCTCGACTTACCAAAATCGCTTTTTTACCACTCCATTTCCAAGGTATAGTAAAGCGAGTCATTGCTTTGCTCATAATAGGACCTTCTAGGTTAGCTTGTGCCCAAGTTTTACCTCCATCTGCAGAGACTTCTACGGCTTTAACTTTTCCACGGCCGGACCAAGCAAAACCTGATATTTCGTAAAAGCCAGGTATTGGAAGTTGTTGTTTACCAGAAGGTTTTGTAATGACCGATTTAACTTCCATGTTGAAGCTATATTGCTTTACTTTTCCATTAGCCATAATGTCTGCATAAAGTGATTGCTCATCTTTACTTTGAGAAGGCGTGTCAGAGATTTCCATACGGTGAAGCCACTTAACATTCATGTTGCCCTCATAACCAGGCACAAAAAGCCTCATAGGGTAACCTTGATCTGGCCTAATTCTTTCACCATTTTGGTACAGCGCTATAATAGCGTCATCATAAAGTTTTTGTAGTGGTATATTTCGAACATGGTTCCCAGCATCAGCACCTTCACACATTGCCCACTTTGCACTGGGTTTTATACCAGCCTCATCTAATAGATATTTTAGAGGTATACCAGTCCATAATGAGCCAGATATTTGTCCGTGTATCGCTCCACATGTCATATCCATAGGACTATCAGCTATAGCATTTGGACCTGAGTTACCTGCACATTCTAAAAAATGGACACGACTAACCATAGGATAATTAAGGAGGGCTTCAACTGACCACTTTAGTGGTTTATTTACTAGTCCATGAATCATAAATTGGTGGTTTGTTGGTTCTATGTCAGGTATTCCACTGTGGTGAACTACAAAATGTAGACCTGCAGGTGTTATAATGCCATTTAATTGATCTATAGGTGTAAATGCAGCTGTGATTATATTAGAGCTGTACACATGCTCGGGCAGTCGGCCTACATGAGACTCGTATTTTGAAGGTTTCCCATAAATCTCACTGGGTACACCTGGTGTTTTCATATGCTTAGGGTGTGACTCGAAAACACGAGCCGCAGCCGTGCTACTCAATGTGGATGCAGCTACTGACGCAGCTGCTATTGAAAGAAAAGAAGCGCTGCTAGTTAAAAATTTCCTTCGATCTAAAAGGCCACCTTTGGCAACTTCTAATTGTTCTTTTGAACTATTTAATTTAATAATACTCATTATTTACTCCAGTTAGGATGTCTTTAAGTTTATTTCCTAAAGTTGAGATCTACCACCATCTACGACTAACTCAGCACCCAACATATAGCTTGATGCATCACTAGCAAGAAAAATTACAGTATTAGCTATTTCCTCAGCACTACCCATACGCCCAATAGGAACTTGTTTACCTAATTGCTTTACATAACCTTCAAAATGCTCATCAGTTTCGTTAGGTGCACGATGTAATGGGGTAATTATTGTTCCAGGACTAATACAATTAACACGGATGTTTTGTTCTATTAATTCAGCCGACATTGTTCTAGCAAAAGACCTTACCGCTGCTTTTGAAGCTGATAAAATAGATTTTCCAGCTGTTCCTATTTGATTAAGCCATGAAGTACTTAGTATTATTGAACTACCATTTTTCATTAAGGGCAAAATTGTCTGGACTGAAAAGAAAACACCTTTGACATTTACATCCATTAATTTATTGTACTGTTCTTCATTTGTACTCCCCAACGGGGTAGCGAAAGCTATGCCTGCATTTGCAAAAAAAATATCAAGCTGACCGAACTCATTGTTTATTTGTTCATACATATATTTAAGATCTTTAGCCTGGCTGACATCTGCACAAATAGTGATTATATTATAGCCTATTTCATTCTTTGCTAATTTTAGCTTTTCTTTATTAGTTCCTGTGATTGCAACTTTGGCGCCGAGCTTTACCATTAATTTGGCTGTGGCCAAGCCAATTCCGCTAGAGCCACCTGTAATTAATGCGGTTTTACCATTAAGCATAATTTACCCTTTTAACTTTTATTCAGATATTAAAGTGGTTTACTGCATGAATGTTTAGCAGCAACTGCTCGAAATATCTTGTCTAGTAAGTGCTAATAACGGATTTTTGCTTGTCCATTACTATTTTTAACCGTTTAAATGCCTCTTCAATGTGCTCTGTTGGGCAAGCAAAGTTCATTCGTGCAAATTGTGCCGCATCGTTACTGAACCATTTACCAGGTGAAACGCCAAAACCAGCATCACCAAATAGGTTAATTAAGTCACTAGCCTCATGTCCTGTTTCAGAAAAATCTAGCCATACTTGATAGGTCCCCTCGACAGGAAACATTTTAATTTGAGGTAATTCATCTTCTAGGTAGGCTTTTATCCAATCAATATTCTTCTGCATATATTCTAGAAAGTTGTTTAACCACTCCTCACCCTTGTCATAAGCGGCAATCGTCGCAAAAGTTGTAAAAGCATTACCATGATCAATATAGAGAGATTCAGCGAGTAATTTTAAGCGTTCAAAAATAAGTTTGTTTTCTGTATATAGATACCCATTTGAGATACTTTGCATACCAAAAGTTTTAGAAGGTGACCCAATCAAAGCTACATGTTTATTAGCGGCAGATTCCATAAGGCTAGTAAACTTATGTCCTTCGAAGATTATATCGGAATGAATTTCATCACTTATAATAGTCACATTGTTTTTGTTCGCAATTTGTATGACTTTATCAAGCTCGCTTTTTAGCCAGACTCGTCCAACGGGATTGTGAGGGCTGCATAAAATCATTACCTTTACATCTGGAGATGACATTTTTTTAGACAGATCTTCAAAGTCCATTTCATACCTGCCATTGATAATTTTTAAAGGGCTTTTAACTACCTCTCTTTTAGCTGTGCTAATTACCTTTGAAAATTGGTGATATGCAGGTGATTGTATTAATACTCCATCACCTTCTTTGGTTAATTCACGAATCAGTAATGCTATGCCTGTTAATACACCTGTTACTTGAACGAAATTATTAGAATCTAGCTTTAAATTATGTCTTCGTTGATACCATCTACTAATTGAATTAAAGACTTGCTGTGAATTGTATTCATAGGCAAAATTCCCTCTATTTACAAGTCGCTGAAGCTCTATAGTGATATCTTCTGCTACTTTAAGGTCCATATCGGCAACCCAAAAAGGAGTAACATTAGTTGTACCAAAAATGTTATTTAGCATTACTTTATTATTCCGGACGAAGCTGTTTTCCAATTCACTGCTTAGTTTCTCAATTTTCATTTTAAACCTTGATAATTATGTCCAATCAGTAATAAGACGAATATGTTTATTAAAAGATGCAATTTTTTATTTATAAGTGTTTTTGTTTTTTATGCATCTTTATTCCAAGATTAGCGACTTACTTAGGTAAGCAAACTTAAACGGTGAAATAAATGTCACAAACAATTGTTAAAGGTATAAATGAATTTGCAGCTGAAGCTCGGTCGGTCATTAAGAACGTATCAGTAGAAGAAGCGAAAAGTATGGAGAATAGTAGTGAATATGCTTTTGTAGATGTCAGAGAGAAAGATGAGATAAACAAAGAGGGTATTATTCCCGGTGCTTTTATTGCTCCTCGGGGAATGCTTGAGTTTCTTATTGATCCTAGTAGCCCTGTACATAATGATTTTTTTAACCAGAATAAAACTTTTATTTTTTATTGCGCGCATGGCCTGCGTTCGCTATTTTCGGCTAAGCTCGCTTTTGATATGGGTCTAACCTCCGTTAGGAATTTAGAAGGTGGATTCGCTAAATGGAATGAAACTCTAAAAGTCAATTAATATAACAGGCTTCGCCGGTAATGAAGTCGAATTAATTTAAAGAAGGTGCAGACAAAAAGGCAAGCTCACTGACTCCAATCTGATACATAATTATTTATAATTGAGAATACAAGGCGACAAGCAGTCGCGCCTTTGTTTTTCGAAATAATACGTTCATTAGATAGTTACGGCTTAATCAAAGGCGATATAAAACCAGGTGGTTTAAATATTACAGAAGTAGATATTTGTTCTACAACAGGCGATTTACCTAATGTGCATTGCCCTAAAACAGAAAAAGGGCTTTTTATTCCAGGTAAGTCGCCAATTAAAGTATCGGATGTACATCGTGAAATTTATATTGATAAAGCATCTGGGTTACGTGCATGCCAATATAATGAAGCTACAACGACAAAAGCAGTTTATGAATTTTGGCCATCTGACTTAGTCAGATTATTTAAACAAGCAGGTATAGTTAAACGCCAGCCTCCACCTTATTTAGATTCATGCTTAATTAATGACACGAGTACACAAGGCTCAGCACCGACTATTACATCCCTGAGTAATTTAATTATACCAATTCCATTAAGTATGTGATCTAAATTTTACGCCGAAAAAATAATTCAGTTCTAGGCGTAAATTGATGTAAATGGTTGTTCCCTTTGCGAAATTTACAACAAAGAAATGGGTTGTTTTAGCAAGTAAAATAGATCAGCTATTTATTGGAATTGGTATTAGCTACATGATAAGAGCCAGTAAATTAAAGCAAGAAAGCCTGCACTTTTAGTGCAACCACAGATATAGACTCACGAATTTTATACTGGTTTGTAGATAACAGCTTTGTAGGTAAAGTAGAGCGGGATGCGCCTTTTTTCTGGCAGCCACAAGTAGGCGAATTTGATGTAAGAGTGGTTGATAATTTAGGGCGAAGCGCGTCAGTTTCAATGCGTGTGAAGCTCGTTCAGTAACACGTAAACAAGCTAAAGCGCTAGTTATCGGGTATTAACAATTAGATTGGCGTTTATAAACAGTATTTAGCGTTTAGATTACTTTAAATTAATACTTATATTGCCATTAGGCTTGCAGCAGCACAGGAGTATTTCGCCTTCGCGCACAAACGCCAGTGGCTCTTCGTTATACTCAACACTACCTGAAACTAACGTTGCCCGACAGGCGCCGCAATAACCTTCGCGACATTGATACGCGACGTCTATTTTCATGGATTCTAAGCACTGTAAAACAGAAGGGCAGCCAGTGGTAAATTCTATACACTGGCTGTTTTCTGCAAGCGTTATGCTTGCAGTAGACTTGTCACTCATTATAAATCAAAGTCACCAAATTCAGATGCATCAACTTGCGAGTCGATTTGACCAACAAGGTATGAGCTAATTTCAGCTTCTTGTGGTGCTACTTGCACGTTATCAGACACTAACCATGAATTAATCCACGGAATAGGGTTACTGTTATTTTCAAACTGTGCTGGTAAGCCAATAGCGGTCATACGTGCGTTAGTAATGTACTCAACGTACTGACATAAAATATGCTTGTTTAGACCAATCATTGAACCATCTTTAAATAGGTACTCTGCCCATTCTTTTTCTTGCTCTGCGGCTTCTACAAACATTTTAATCGCTTCGTCGCGGCACTGAGCTGCAACAATTGCCATTTCTGGGTCGTCTTTACCGTCTTGCATAATATTTAAAATATGCTGGGTACCCGAAAGATGAAGCGCTTCATCTCGCGCAATAAGCTTAATGATTTTAGCGTTACCTTCCATTAATTCACGCTCAGCAAACGCAAACGAACACGCAAAGCTTACATAAAAACGAATGGCTTCAAGAATATTTACCGACATCATGGCAAGGTAAAGTTTCTTTTTAAGTTCGAACAAATTAACGATCACTGTTTTGCCGTTAATTTCGTGTTTGCCTTCACCGTAAAGGTTGTAAAGCGACACTGAATTAATTAAATCATCGTAGTATGTGGTTACTGCATCGGCGCGTTCGCTGATTTTATCGTTGCTAACTATGTCATCAAAAATAAGTTCAGGGGCTTGCGTAACATTACGGATAATATGCGTGTACGAGCGGCTGTGAATGGTTTCACTAAATGCCCATGTTTCTATCCATGTTTCAAGCTCTGGTAACGATACAATAGGAAGTAGGGCAACGTTAGGTGAACGGCCCTGTACACTATCAAGCAAAGTTTGATATTTTAAGTTACTTAAAAATATATGCTTTTCGTGATCGGGTAATGCTTGAAAGTCTAAACGGTCTTTGCTTACATCTACTTCTTCAGGACGCCAAAAGAAAGACAGTTGCTTTTCGATTAATTTTTCAAAAATTGGGTATTTTTGTTGGTCATAACGAGATACGTTTACAGTTTGGCCAAAAAACATTGGCTCTAGCATTTGGTTATTATGGTTTCGGCTAAATGTAGTATAAGACATGTTTATCACTCAAAAAACTATCAGAAAAAGCGGGCTAAATGCCCGCTTAAAATAAAAATTAATAACTATATTTTACACGCGCCGCCTTCACAATCATCATCTTCCACTTCTGGAGTATCTTCTTGCATATCTGAGGCACCATCGCGAGTGTTGTGGTAATACAGTGTTTTAACACCCAGTTTGTACGCAGTTAGTAAGTCTTTTAATAAGACTTTCATAGGTACTTTACCGCCTTCGAATTTATTTGGATCATAATTTGTGTTTGCCGATATAGTTTGATCAACAAATTTTTGCATTATGCCCACAAGCTGCAGGTAACCATCGTTTGATGGAATATCCCATAATAACTCGTAGTTATTCTTTAAACGTTCGTACTCAGGCACTACTTGTTTCAAAATACCGTCTTTACTTGCTTTAACGCTAATGTGACCACGTGGTGGCTCAATACCATTTGTTGCATTAGAGATTTGCGACGATGTTTCTGAAGGCATTAACGCACTTAGTGTTGAGTTACGCATGCCGTGCTCTTTAATGCTGGCACGTAATGTATCCCAATCAAGGTGAAGTGGTTCATCACAAATTTTATCTAAGTCACGTTTGTACGTATCTGTTGGCATAATGCCCTGTGAATACGTTGTTTCGTTAAACTTAGGACATGCACCACGCTCTTTAGCAAGCTCGTTTGATGCTTTCATTAGGTAGTATTGAATCGCTTCAAACGTTTTGTGGGTCAGTGCATTTGCGCTGCCATCTGAGTAACGCTTACCATTTTTAGCTAGGTAGTATGCGTAGTTAATTACGCCTATGCCTAGTGTACGACGACCCATAGTCGCATTTTTTGCAGCCGGTACAGGGTAGTCTTGGAAATCAAGTAAGTTATCAAGTGCGCGCACTGCAAGTTCAGCTAGCTCTTCAAGCTCGTCTAGTGACTCAATGGCGCCTAAGTTAAACGCAGACAGTGTACAAAGGGCAATTTCGCCTTCTTCATCGTTTACGTTGTTTAGTGGCTTAGTTGGCAATGCAATTTCTAAACATAAGTTAGATTGGCGAATTGGCGCAACTTTAGCAATAAACGGGCTGTGCGTATTACAGTGGTCCACATTTTGTAGGTAAATACGACCAGTGCTTGCACGCTCTTGTGCAAACATTGAGAAAAGCTCAATCGCTTTAATACGCTTTTTACGAATAGATTCGTCTTGCTCATATTTTACGTAAAGCGCATCAAATTCTTCTTGGTCTTCAAAAAATGCATCGTAAAGGCCTGGCACGTCTGATGGGCTAAATAACGTAATGTAATCGTCTTTAATTAAACGAGAATACATTAATTTATTAAACTGTACGCCGTAATCTAAATGGCGAACACGGTTGTCATCTACACCACGGTTATTTTTAAGCACAAGTAGGTTTTCTACTTCTAGGTGCCAAAGCGGGTAGAACAATGTTGCTGCGCCGCCACGTACACCACCTTGTGAACAGCTTTTAACAGCTGTTTGAAAGTGCTTATAAAAAGGAATACAACCAGTGTGGTACGCTTCGCCATTACGAATGTGGCTACCTAGCGCACGAATACGACCTGCGTTAATACCAATGCCCGCACGTTGTGAAACGTATTTAACGATTGCAGACGATGTAGCATTGATTGAATCAAGGCTGTCGCCACATTCAATTAATACACATGAGCTAAACTGGCGAGTCGGCGTACGTACACCTGCCATAATAGGCGTTGGTAGTGATATTTTAAATAACGATACCGCATCGTAAAAACGCTTAATGTACGAAACGCGTGTTTCACGTGGGTAGTCAGAAAATAAGCTCGCCGCTACTAAAATATATAAAAACTGTGCACTTTCGTAAATCTCACCCGATACACGGTTTTGAACAAGGTATTTACCTTCAAGCTGTTTTACAGCCGCGTAGCTAAAGTTAAGATCGCGAGAATGATCAAGGTACGCATCAAGCTCG
Source organism: Pseudoalteromonas sp. TP27 (assembly GCF_056470645.1). Taxonomy (NCBI): domain Bacteria; kingdom Pseudomonadati; phylum Pseudomonadota; class Gammaproteobacteria; order Alteromonadales; family Pseudoalteromonadaceae; genus Pseudoalteromonas; species Pseudoalteromonas sp. TP27. The sequence goes on from NZ_JARDAK010000011.1 coordinate 96,372, forward strand.
TCTAACTCTTGCTCTGTGTAATCTACAAGTAAGTGAGCGTCGTAGCGTTTATCTTCAACCATTTTTGTTACATGGTTAAATAAACGTGGTGGCTCAAATTGGCCGTACGCTTTTTTACGTAAATGGAATACAGCTAAACGTGCCGCTAGGTATTGGTAATCAGGCGATTCTTTTGAAATTTGATCTGCAGCAGCTTTAATAATGGTTTCGTGTATATCTTTAGTACGAATACCGTCGTAAAACTGAATGTGTGATTTTAATTCAACTTGCGAAACCGATACGTTTTTTAAACCTTCGGCGGCCCATTCAATAACGCGATGGATCTTATCAAGATCAAGAGGCTCTTTACGCCCGTCACGTTTGCTTACAGATAACTGTTGGTTCATTTGCCTGTATTCCTTGGGAATTATGTATTTTGACCAATGGGTCATACCTCGCAATGGCAAGGTAAGTACTCATTTATTATAAGTTTCACCGTATTGGCGAATTTAATTGAATAACATTTGGCCACAATATCTGGTGTTGTTCAATTTAGAGATCACAAGATAGTGTGGTCTGAGTTGTTTTGCAAGGGACATAATTGCCCCTATTTGTGGATAACTTTGGGATAACACATTTGTGTTAGTAGACACTCACCTTCGAACAATCATTTAAGTTAGAATATGCAGAAATCAACTAATGATCTGCTAAATTTACGCATTTTAAAAATAAATTCTGACTGCTTTTTTTATCGACAAGCTTTGTGTGAAAACTAACACAATCACAATATATAGTGTTTAATAATTAACATAGCACTATATATGGTTAAAACCATCAATTGGACTTTGCCAGTTAAAATCAGCATTCCAGCTGTTGGCTTCATCAATACTTGGTATGTAACCCCATAGTGCCGTTGCAGTGTGCATACCTGCCGCTTTGCCTGCTTGTATGTCACGCTGTGCATCACCAATGTACAAACAACGGTTTGGTTTTACCCCCATAAGCTTTGCACAATGTAGCAGTGGTAGCGGTGATGGTTTGGCCTCTGCCAAGGTATCGCCACTTATTACTACACTGGCGTTTTTTAAAGCGGGGATAGCAGCCACTAAAGGATCGGTTAAAAAGCCAGGTTTGTTGGTCATGATCCCCCACTTGATCTTTTTTTGATCAAGGGCGATAAGTAGCGATTCAACACCAGAGAAGCAATGCGTGTGCTTTGCTATGTTTGCAGCGTACTCGTCAACTAATTGCTTAATAAGCTCGCTTTGGTGTTGTTTAGCCCATAACTCTTTAAAACCAGCCTCTAATAATGCACCTGCGCCGTTAGATGCCGCAGGGCGGTATACATCACTACTAACAGGTGTGATTTTATTACTAATAAGCACTGCGTTTAAAGCAGCGCCTAAATCATCAGCGGTATCGAGTAGGGTGCCGTCTAAATCAAATAAAAATGCATCGTACTCAATAAGAGATAGAGGGGATTGAGAGCTAGCCATTAAGCTAACTTCTCAAAATAAAGTATGTAATTTACGCTAACGTCGTTATTAAGCGTATATTGCTTTGATAGTGGGTTATAAGAAAGTCCTGTACTTGCACGTACTTTTAAACCCGCTTGCTCTGCCCATGCAATAAGTTGCGCAGGTTTAATAAACTTTTTATGGTCATGTGTGCCTTCAGGTACCATTTTTAACAGCTTTTCGGCACCAACAATTGCGTACAAATATGCTTTAGGGGTTTTGTTAAGGGTTGAAAAAAACACATCTGCACCTGGCTTTGCAAGTGCAGCTACTGCATGAATGATAGAAGCAGGGTCGGGTACGTGCTCAAGCATTTCCATACACGTTATTACATCAAAACGTTCTGGGTTTTGTGATGCAAACTCTTCGGCAGGTACTTTTATGTAATCTACATTTACGCCTGTTTCTAAACTATGCAATTTAGCAACAGTTAAAGGCTCTTGTCCCATATCGATACCGGTTACTTTAGCACCCATACGCGCCATGCTTTGGCTTAAAATGCCGCCGCCACAGCCAACATCGAGTGTTTCTTTATCGAATAAGCCCTGCGTTTTGTTTGCTATAAAGTCTAGGCGTAACGGGTTAATTTCGTGAAGAGGTTTGAATTCTCCGTCTAGGTCCCACCAACGTTCTGCGATGGCTTCAAATTTTGCTATTTCTGCGTGATCTACATTTTGATGTTCGGTCATAAAATACTTCCTCGTCAATCTGAGGCCATTATATAGGGCTAAATTGATAAATCGCAAAGTTTTGCGCCTGTAAATTGAAATTAATTGTGATAGCATGGCTGTTAGAAATAATAACAATACTCTTAATACCCAATACCGGGTTGTTGAGAGCTGATACTGAAGGAATGTGATATCAAATGACTGATCTCGCCAATGAAATTCTGCCAGTCAATATTGAAGACGAGTTAAAAAACTCCTACTTAGATTACGCAATGAGCGTAATAGTAGGACGTGCATTACCAGACGTACGTGACGGTTTAAAACCTGTTCACCGCCGCGTTTTGTTTGCAATGAACGAGCTTAGTAATGACTGGAACAAGCCTTACAAAAAATCGGCCCGTGTGGTCGGTGACGTAATCGGTAAATACCACCCACACGGCGACAGTGCAGTTTATGACACGATAGTTCGTATGGCTCAGCCATTCTCACTACGTTATATGCTTGTAGATGGCCAAGGTAACTTCGGTTCGGTTGATGGTGATTCAGCAGCGGCAATGCGTTATACAGAAGTACGTATGGCAAAAATGTCGCATGAGTTATTAGCCGATCTTGAAAAAGAAACGGTTGATTTCGTTCCTAACTACGATGGCACAGAGTTCATCCCTGATGTTTTACCAACGAAAGTTCCTAATTTATTAGTGAATGGTTCGTCGGGTATTGCAGTAGGTATGGCTACAAACATTCCACCACATAACTTAACTGAAGTTGTGAACGGGTGTTTGGCACTTATTCAAAATCCTGATTTAACTATTTTAGAGTTAATGGATTATATCCCTGGTCCTGATTTCCCAACGGCTGCAATTATCAACGGTAAGAAGGGCATCGAACAAGCCTACTTAACTGGCCGTGGTAAAGTGTACATGCGTGCACGCGCCGACGTCGAAACCGATGAAAAAACAGGCCGTGAAACAATCATCGTTCACGAAATTCCTTATCAAGTTAACAAAGCTCGCCTAATTGAAAAAATTGCTGAGCTGGTTAAAGATAAGAAAATTGAAGGAATTAGCGCGCTACGTGATGAATCAGATAAAGACGGTATGCGTATCGTTATTGAGATAAAACGTGGTGACGTAGGCGAAGTTATTCTAAATAACTTATATTCACAAACTCAGTTACAAACTGTGTTTGGTATGAATATGGTTGCTTTAATTAATAACCAACCTAAGTGTTTTAATTTAAAAGAAATGCTTGAAGAGTTTATTATTCACCGTCGTGAAGTAGTAACTCGTCGTACCGTGTTTGATTTACGCAAAGCTCGCGACCGTGCTCACACGCTAGAAGGCTTAGCGATTGCACTTGCAAACATTGACCCAATTATCGAGCTTATTCGTAAATCTCCTACACCTGCTGAAGCTAAGATTGCTTTAACAGCACGTCCGTGGGAACTAGGTCATGTACAAGGCATGCTTGAAAAAGCAGGCGAAGATAATGTTGCCCGCCCAGATTGGCTTGCTGATGATTTAGGTATTCGTGATGGTCAATATTATATTTCTGAGCAACAAGCTCAAGCAATATTAGATTTACGTTTACACAAGTTGACTGGTCTTGAACACGAAAAGATTATAAGTGAATACCAAACCTTATTAGATTTAATTGCAGATCTTTTATATATTTTGGCCACGCCTGAGCGTTTAATGGAAGTTATTCGTGACGAACTAGTTGAAATTAAAGAGCAATATGGCGATGAGCGTCGTACAGAAATTAACGCCGCAGCTCACGATATAAGCTTAGAAGATTTAATTACTGAAGAAAACGTTGTAGTAACGCTTTCTCACGAAGGTTATGTGAAGTATCAGGCATTATCTGATTACGAAGCGCAGCGTCGTGGTGGTAAAGGTAAGTCAGCAACGAAGATGAAAGATGAAGATTTCATTGAACGTCTGTTAGTTGCAAATACACACGATACTATATTGTGTTTCTCTACAGCGGGTCGTTTATATTGGCTTAAAGTGTATCAGTTACCACTAGCAAGTCGTGCAGCGCGCGGTAAGCCAATTGTTAACCTGTTACCACTAGAAGCTGACGAACGTATTACTGCTATATTGCCAGTACGCGAGTACGCAGAAGATAAATACATCTTTATGGCAACTGCATTTGGTACTGTTAAGAAAACACCATTAACGGCTTACAGTCGTCAACGTGCAAGCGGTATTATTGCTGTTAACTTAAATGATGGCGATAGCTTGATTGGTGTTGATATTACCGATGGTAGTAACGAAATTATGTTGTTCACTGATGCAGGTAAAGTTGTACGCTTCAAAGAAGCTGAAGAAACAACAGTTGTTGATGAAAACGGTAACCCAGTATTAGACGAAGAAGGTAACCCTGAGATTCGCTTCAAAGGTGTTCGTCCAATGGGCCGTACTGCTACAGGTGTTCGTGGTATAAAAATGCCAGACGAGCAACGCGTAGTATCGTTAATTGTTCCAAAAACTGACGGTGCTATTTTAACTGTAACTGAAAATGGTTACGGTAAGCGTACACAGCTTGAAGATTACCCATCTAAGAGTCGTGCAACTCAAGGTGTTGTATCTATCAAGGTGAGTGAACGCAACGGTGCTGTTGTTGGTGCTGTTCAAGTTGACGACAACGATGAAATAATGATTATTTCTAATCGTGGTACCTTAGTACGAACTCGCGTTAATGAAGTTTCTACGGTTGGACGTAACACGCAAGGTGTTATTTTGATCAGAACTATTGACGGAGAGCAAGTAGTTGGTTTACAACGTATAGAAGAGATTGAAGTTACAGAAAGTGACTTAATTGATATCGATGACGTTGAAACAGTTGATACGGTTATTGAAGAAGTAGTGGATGACAATCCTCCTTCTGAATAATTGAAATTGAAAAAGCGGCTAAGGCCGCTTTTTTTAATCTTGTTGAAAAAAATTAATAGGGTGTGAAATTATATTCATTCATTAAAGGTTTAGTGAGTTGGTATTATACGTTCATGCTTGGTAGTTAAATTACTGGAATGAGGCAAAGGTAATGAGTAAATATAATTTTTGTGCGGGACCGGCTATGCTTCCGCAAGCGGTGATGAAAAAAGCGCAAAAAGAGTTCCTAGATTGGCAAGATCTAGGTGTTTCTGTGATGGAAATAAGCCATCGTAGTAAAGAGTTTTTAGCGCTTACTGCAAAATGTGAAGCTAGCCTTCGTCGCCTAATGAATATTAGTGATGAGTTTGAAGTGCTGTTTATGCATGGTGGCGGTCGAGGTCAATTTAGTGCCGTGCCTTTAAATTTACACCAAGAAGGTAAAACCGCTTTTTATTGCGAAAATGGCGTATGGTCAAAAAGCGCGAGAGATGAAGCGAGTAAATTCACTCAAACGACTTTTACTGATGTACGTAATGATGCTGATGGCGAGTTTTCTATTAAAGCGGTAGCTGACTGGGATTTACCAGCAGATGCAGCGTACATCCACTATTGCCCTAACGAAACCGTTGATGGCTTAGAGATTTTTGATGTACCTAGCCACCCAACAGCACCAATTGTTGCCGATATGTCGTCAACTATTTTATCGCGCGAAATAGACGTTAATAAATTTGATTTAATTTATGCCGGCGCACAAAAGAATATTGGTCCATCGGGTATATCAATCGTTATTGTGCGTAAAACATTATTAGAGCGTGAAGGTCTACCAAAACCTGGTATTTTAGATTACGCACTTGAAGCAAAGCAGGGCAGTATGTTTAATACCCCACCGACTTTTGCTTGGTATTTAGCGGCTGAAGTATTTGAATGGCTTGAAAGCAATGGTGGTGTAAAAACCATGGAAGCACAAAATATTGCTAAAGCAGATTTATTGTATGACTTTATCGATAACTCTGATTTTTATTCAAATATTGTTGCTAAGCATTGTCGTTCACGCATGAATGTTCCTTTTTGGTTGAATGATGAAAGCTTAAATAGCAAATTTGTTGCTGAATCTAACGAAGCGGGTTTACTTGCTTTGGAAGGTCACCGAATAGTGGGCGGTATGCGCGCCAGCATTTATAACGCAATGCCACTTGAAGGTGTTCAGGCACTAGTTGACTTTATGGCTGCCTTTGCAAAGGAAAATAGCTAATGGAGCAACTTCGTTTAGAGCCCATTTCTCGTGTAAATGGCACAGTTACCTTACCTGGGTCAAAAAGCTTATCAAACCGTATTTTATTATTAGCAGCGCTTGCTAATGGTACAACCGTTGTAGAGAACTTACTTGATAGTGATGATATTCGTCATATGTTGGGTGCTCTGAAGCTTTTAGGTGTAAATGTAACACTTAATGAAGAACGCACTGTAGCTACTGTAGAGGGTGTTGGTGGTGTGTTTAAAACACCAAGTGAACCATTATTTTTAGGTAATGCAGGTACTGCCTACCGACCTCTAACCGCTGTACTTGCTGCTGTAAGTGGTGAGTACGAGCTAATAGGCGAGCCGCGTATGGAAGAGCGCCCAATAGGGCACTTAGTTGATGCTCTACAAACGCTGGGTGGCGATGTTACCTATACAAAACATAAAGATTATCCACCTTTAAAAATCGTAGGCGGTCAAATCAACGGCGGTGAAGTTGAAATTGACGGCAGTATTTCAAGCCAATTTTTAACTGCCTTGTTAATGGCAGCACCTTTATTTAACGGCGATACAAATATAACTATTAAGGGCACTTTAGTATCTAAACCTTATATTGATATTACGTTAGGTGTTATGGCGCGCTTTGGTATTGATGTTGAGCACAGTGACTATGCAACTTTTAAAGTTAAAGGTGGTCAACAGTATCAATCAATCGAGCGTATTATGGTTGAAGGTGATGCTTCATCGGCTTCTTATTTCGTTGCAGCCGCAGCGATTGCCGGTGGCGAGATAGAAATTAAAGGTGTTGGCGCTAAATCGGTTCAAGGTGATATTGGCTTTGCTAAAGTCATGGAGCAGGTTGGCGCTAAAATTGATTGGTATGATGAGCGTTTAGTTGTTCGCAAAGGCGAGCTTAATGGCGTAGATATAGATGCGAATGCAATTCCTGATGCAGCAATGACACTGGCAACAGTTGCTTTATTTGCTAAAGGTAAAACCGCTATTCGTAATATTTATAACTGGCGTGTTAAAGAAACAGACCGTTTGTACGCAATGGCAACTGAGCTCAGAAAAGTAGGCGCTGAAGTTGTAGAGGGTGAGGATTTTATTGAAATCACTCCACCTGAACATTTTAATGATGTTGCTATAGATACTTACGACGATCACCGTATAGCTATGTGTTTTGCTATGGTTGCCGTAGGCGGAAAGCCAATAACGATTAATGATCCAAAGTGTACTTATAAAACATTTCCTACATTTTTCAATGTTTTAGCATCAGTCAGTGAATAAGCTATTTAGAAGTAATTACAAAAGTTACACACTAATAGCAGATATATTTTAATAACTGACGTATAATGTCGCGGTTTATTTAGGTGTGCATTGCAGGAGGTTTTAAATGCAGGCGTTATTAATGCCCGTGATCACCGTTGATGGCCCAAGTGGTTCAGGTAAAGGAACTGTTTGTCGCTTGTTAGCCGACAAGTTGGGGTGGGATGTACTAGATAGTGGTGCGATTTATCGCGTTTTATCTTTAGCTGCACTTCACCACCAAATTGCATTAGACAATGAAGAAGGGCTTGTCCCTCTTGCTGCAAATTTAGATGTGCAGTTTTTGGTAGATAGCCAAACTAATGCAGGAAAAGTTATTTTAGAAGGCGAAGATGTAACGACTACTATTCGTAATGAAGAAGTAGGCGCTGCAGCGTCAAAGGTTGCAGCATTACCTCGCGTTCGTGAAGCATTATTACGCCGCCAGCGTGCATTTCGCACTGAAAATGGCTTAATAGCCGATGGTCGTGATATGGGCACTGTGGTTTTTCAAGATGCACCGTTAAAAATATATTTAACAGCAAGCGCAGAAGAGCGTGCTCGCAGACGTTTTGTTGAGTTGAATACGCGCGGTCTTGATGTTACACTAAGTGGTCTATTACAGGACATTCAAGCTCGTGATGAGCGCGATATGAATCGTGCCGTTGCTCCGCTTGTACCTGCAGAGGATGCTATTGAGATCGATACTAGCGAACTTAATGCACAGCAAGTGTTTGATAAAGTAATAACTTTATTAGATATTGCAATATCTGAAGGTAAGCTTCCTAAACGAAGCTAAAACACATTTTATGCGCCAGCAGGATGCCAGTGCTATTTTAACAACCCCATGCAGCATGGTTGCTTATTGGTATAATATATAGAGACGTATATTCGTATGTCAGAAAATTTTGCGCAGTTATTTGAAGAAAGCTTAAAGGGTTTTGAAGCAGAGCAAGGCTCTATCGTTAAAGGTACAGTAATCTCAATCGAGAACAACATTGTACTTGTAGATGCTGGTCTTAAATCAGAAAGTGCTATCCCTGCTGAGCAGTTCAAAAATGCTGCTGGTGAACTTGAAGTTGCTGTTGGCGACGAAGTAGATGTTGCACTAGATGCAATTGAAGACGGTTTCGGTGAAACTATTCTTTCTCGTGAGAAAGCTAAGCGTCACGAAGCATGGATCCGTCTTGAGAAAGCATGTGAAGAGCAAGAAACTGTTACTGGTGTTATCAACGGTAAAGTTAAAGGCGGTTTCACAGTTGAAGTTGATTCAATCCGTGCTTTCCTACCTGGTTCACTTGTTGATGTTCGTCCAGTACGTGACACAACTCACCTTGAAGGCAAAGAGCTTGAATTTAAAGTAATCAAGCTTGACCAAAAACGTAACAACGTTGTTGTTTCACGTCGTGCAGTTATCGAATCTGAAAACTCACAAGAACGTGAAGAGCTTCTTGCTAACCTTGTTGAAGGTCAAGAAGTTAAAGGTATCGTTAAGAACCTTACTGACTACGGTGCATTCGTTGACCTTGGTGGTGTTGATGGTCTACTACACATTACTGATATGGCGTGGAAGCGTGTTAAGCACCCTTCAGAAATCGTTAATGTTGGCGACGAAATCGCAGTTAAAGTTCTTAAATTCGACAAAGATAAAACTCGTGTATCTCTAGGCCTTAAACAGCTTGGTGAAGATCCATGGGCAGCTATCGCTGGTCGTTACCCAGAAGGTTCTAAACTTTCTGGTCGTGTTACTAATCTTACAGATTACGGCTGTTTCGTGGAAATCGAAGAAGGCGTTGAAGGTTTAGTACACGTTTCTGAAATGGATTGGACTAACAAAAATATCCATCCTTCAAAAGTTGTTAGCTTAGGCGACACTGTTGAAGTTATGGTTTTAGAAATTGACGAAGAACGTCGTCGTATTTCTCTTGGTCTTAAGCAATGTATTGCTAATCCTTGGCAGGAATTTGCTCGTCTACAGAACAAAGGCGATCAAGTTACTGGTAAGATCAAATCAATCACTGACTTCGGTATCTTTATCGGTCTTGACGGTGGTATTGACGGTCTTGTACACCTTTCAGACATTTCTTGGAATACACCTGGCGAAGAAGCTGTACGTGAATTCAAGAAAGGCGACGAAATCACTGCTATCGTATTGCAAGTTGACCCAGAGCGTGAACGTATCTCTCTAGGTGTTAAGCAAATCGAAGCTGACCCATTCAATAACTACCTTGATGCAAACAAAAAAGGTGCTATTGTTAAAGGTAAAGTGACTGAAGTTGATGCGAAAGGCGCAACTGTTGAACTTATCGAAGGCGTTGAAGGTTACATCCGTGTAGCTGATATCGCTCAAGAGCGCGTTGAAGATGCAACTACTGTTGTTTCTGTAGGCGACGAGATTGAAGTTAAATACGTTGGTGTTGATCGTAAGAACCGCACTTTAAGCTTATCTGTAAAAGCTCTTTTCGAAGCAGAAGAGAAAGAAGTACTAGAGAAGCTTAAGAAAGAAGAGCCAGTGTTTGAAAACGCAATGGCAGCTGCTTTCGCAAATGCACAAAAAGACTAATATATAATTAGTTTTTAGTTGGAAGGGCATTCTTTGCCCTTCCTATATCTCTTTTTAAGGAAACGTTATGACTAAGTCAGAACTGATAGAAACACTTGCGGAACAACACGCACACGTTCCAGTGAAAGATGTTGAGAATGCTGTAAAAGAAATTCTTGAACAAATGGCCGGCTCATTATCTACTTCAGATCGTATTGAGATCAGAGGTTTTGGTAGTTTCTCTTTGCATTTCCGCGCTCCTCGCACAGGTCGTAATCCTAAGACTGGCGATACAGTTGAGCTTGAAGGAAAGCATGTACCTCATTTTAAACCAGGCAAAGAATTACGCGACCGCGTAAATGAAAGCATTGCCTAGTTAACTTAGTGGAGTAGTTACTTGTTCAAGGTATTAAAAATTATTCTGGTTGCACTATGCCTTATCAGTGCATTTGTATTAGGGTCACAAAACCCACAGTTAGTACAAATAAATTATATTATAGCCAGTAATACACTACCTTTAGCTGTAATAATAAGTATCTGCTTTTTATTAGGTGTTTTGATTGGTTGTTTTATTAGCTTTAAATTGTTTTCACAATTAAAGTGGCAAAACTACCGTTTAAAAAAGCAATTAGCGCCTGAAAAAGATAAAAAAAAGCTTGCCGCGAATAAAGACACCTAACTATGATTGAGCTTTTGTTTTTACTATTACCTGTTGCCGCCGGTTACGGTTGGATTATGGGTAAAAACAGTGCTAAAAACCAAGCTCATCAACTTAATCGTCAGATCACTTCTGAATACAGCAAAGGCTTAAAGTTTCTACTCGACAGAGAAGAAGACCAAGGCTTAGAGCACTTAATCAACTTACTTGAAGTGTCAGCCGACTCAGTTGAGCACTATTCTACACTTGCCACCATGTTTCGCCGTAGAGGTGAATTAGACCGCGCAATAAAAATCCATGAACTTTTATTAAAACACCCAGGCTTAAATGAACAACAAGCTGCAACTAGCCGTTTAGAACTTGCCGAAGATTACATAATGGCTGGGCTACTAGACAGTGCGGAAGAGCACTTAGTTTGGTTAGTTAAAGCAGGGCATGTAGAAGCGCTAGATCCTATTATTACTTTATACTCGCAAACCCGTGAATGGGAGAAAGGCATCAACATGTTTGAAGCCCACAGTGAGTTATTTTCAAAAGAACAACAATTTAAAGCGATTGCTAATTTTTATTGTGAGTCAGCTTTAAGTGACAGTACGCCCCAACTAATGAGAAAAGCGATTAGCTTAAATTATAAAGCTGTGCGTCCCCTGTATGAATTAGGTTTAGTTGCTTACGCAAAAGAAGATTACGTTAAAGCTATTTATTACTGGCGTGAACTTGTCACTCAATTCACTTTGTTTGCGCCTTTATTTATTGATGAGCTTGCCCACAGTTATAAACAATTAAATTTAACGCATCAATTTCATGAATTAGTCAGTGATTTATTAGAAAAGGGCGGTGTATTAATTAAAATAAAACATTGCCAAGCCTTACTTGAACAAGGGCATACAAAACAAGCCTTTGAATTTTTAACTGATAGCTTAAAACGTCAACCTACTATTCGTGGTTTCAGTTTTTTACTGCAATTGATGGGCGACCAAAATAAAAATACCAAAGAAGTACTTAACGAAATTGATAAACTTGTAACCTCTTATATTGCTACAAAGCCTGACTTTCAATGTCAGCATTGTGGTTTTACAAGTTACACAATATATTGGAATTGCCCTTCTTGTAAGCATTGGGAAACCATTGTTCCAAGTCGAGGCTTAGACGGATTTTAATAACCCCATATTAATAATTTTACTGCCATACATTAGGATAGTCATGTCTTTCGAACACTCAAAAAAAATTCTTATAGCATTAGATTACGATGATCAAGAAGTTGCCTTAAACTTTGTTAAACAACTTTCTCCTGATACATGTCGTCTTAAAGTCGGCAAAGAAATGTTTACTTATTTTGGGCCTGCATTTGTTAAAGAGTTAATTGATTTAGGTTTTGATGTTTTTTTAGATTTAAAATTTCATGACATTCCTAATACAGTAGCTAAAGCGGTTACTGCTGCTGCGAAAATGGGTGTATGGATGGTTAACGTACATGCATCTGGTGGCTTTGAAATGATGAGTAAAGCTAAATCTGCTCTTGAGCAATTTGGTGATAAAGCGCCACTGCTTATTGCTGTTACTGTATTAACCAGCATGGATGAAACAGAACTAAAGCGTTTAGGCGTTGATAAATCTGCTCAAGAGCAAGTTATATATTTAGCTAAGCTTGCAAAGGAAGCAGGGCTTGATGGCGTTGTGTGTTCTGCGCAAGAAGCTAAAGCTTTAAAAGCAGAGTTAGGTGAGAGCTTTAAACTTGTTACACCAGGTATACGTCCTGAAGGCAGTGATGCCGGCGATCAAAAGCGTATCATGACTCCTAAGCAAGCTATAGATGCAGGAAGTGATTATTTAGTTATAGGGCGACCTATTACTCAAGCGGATAATCCCGTTAAAGTGCTCAACGATGTTAATAAAACCATATTATAATTTAACAAAAAGCAGCAATATAGTGCTAAAGACCCTTACCTAATGTGTATTTTATGTTACATTGTTAGAATAAAGATGAAGTAAGGGGTTTGTTTTGAAGTTATTATTTGGTTCATTAATAATTATTGTTGCAGTTTTTTCGGTAAATAAATATGTTTTTTCTAATAAAGTATATGACGGTGTCACAACCGTTACAGATATAATTTCAACGTACCCTGTCGATATTTTTTATTTTAAAAAAACAATGCAAGATTATGCTCATCACCTGTGTTACAAAAATGAAGATACACTCATATCTCAGCATGTAAGTGTGAGTGAATGCATATCTAAACTTGATGATAAAAAAACAGAATGTGAAAAAAAGGTTTTTCGTTTAGCGCCACTCAATATTGAGTCGGAAGGTGAAGTCCTTGATTATTCAAGGCAATATACGCAATGTACATTGCCTTACAAGTATATTTTAGGTTAATTACAAACAGATAATATGAGTAATACCAACCTGCATAAATCTTTGATCAATTTAACGAATTAAATTTCACTATAACGTTGTTAAAAATTTTTTATTTAGAACAACTAGATACAAAAATTTTTGCCTAGTTCTAGCGTAATTTTCTTAACGTTAAATAGACCTCATATATAAGCAGATTGGTATAATTAAAGCCAATTATATAATTAAGATCTTAAGCGAATGGATTTCGCTTCAATATCTATCAACTCTTGTTTAAACAATCCACCAATCGCTTTTTTATAATTAGCTTTACTAGTAGAAAACATCTTTTTAATCGCTTCAGGTTCAGACTTATCGCCTAATGGAATAACTCCACCTTCGTTTTTAAGTTTTTGCATAATAGTTTCACCAAGGTCACTTACTTTACCCATGCCTGGCTTTTCTAGTACAACATCAATTTTTCCGTCTTCACGTACTTTTTGAATGAATCCTTTAAGCTTTTGGCCTACAAATAAGCTTTTAAATACCATATTGTAAAAAACAACACCGAAGTGCGATTCTTCAATTAATACCTTGTAGCCAATATCTGTTTTACCAGCGACGATTAAATCCACTTCTTGTAAGTGAGTATATTGCGGCTCATCTTTAGATAAGAAACGATTAAAGTTGTTTGATGCACAAATACGTTGGCTTGCATTATCAAGGTACAAACGAACTAAATATGAATGACCCTCTTGCATGCGTGGTTTTTGTTCGTTGAACGGAGTTAGAACATCTTTTTCAAGACCCCAATCTAAAAATGCACCAATACTATTAATTTCTTTAACGCGAAGTAGAGCATATTCACCTACTTGTGCGTGTGGCTTTTTAGTTGTCGCAGTCGCTAAATTAGCATTATCTAAAAAGATAAAAACACTTATGCTATCGCCAGCTTCAAGTTCATGTTTAATTTCTTGCTTTGGTAAAAATACTTCACCTAAATCATGGCCGTCTAAGTAAGCACCTTCGTTACTCACTTCTTTTACAAATAATGTTTGTGTGGTTCCTAGGTAACTCATAATTATTCCTGCTCAGTCTTTTTTTTACGGCGCATTGGTGTATCGCCATCAATGTTCATTGGTGCTTTAATTGGTGCTGTCGGCTTTTTAGGTTTAGCTTTGCGTTTAAATACAGGCTTTTTAACAGCAGCTGCTTTTTCTTTAGATTTATCCCACGTTGTCTCAGGTTTTTTCTCTTTTAAACCTTTAAACTTAGCTTTTAAACCCTCTAAGCTCGCAAATTTTAACTCGTCATTTAAAAATGCTTTAATAGCTAAATAACTTGCCCAATCTTTAGGACCAACTAATGAAATTGCGTTACCTTTAAAACCAGCACGCCCAGTACGACCTATGCGGTGTACATACTCTTCTGCGTGTTTTGGTAAATCAAAGTTAATAACATGCGTTACGCTTAGTAAATCTAAACCACGAGACGCAACATCGGTCGTTATCAATATTTTAAAGTTTTCGCGACTAAACGAATCCATAATATCTAAACGTTTACTTTGCGTTAAGTCTCCTGCAAGTGCTACAGACTTAAAGCCTTTAGCATTAAGCGCCTCACTCAAGCGACTCGTGTCAGAACGTGTTGCTGTAAAGATAATGCACTGGCCAACATCATCTTGATTCAAGAAATGCTCTAAAAGCGCTTCTTTATGATCAAGGTGATCGGCAAGATATAACGTTTGTTTAATATCGCTATGTTGCTCGTTCGCTGCACTTAGCGTAATTTGCTTTGGCTTTTTTAATAGGTTACGTGATAGTGCATCTACTTGCGCATGATCAAGTGTTGCAGAAAACAATAGCGTTTGACGTAAACGGTGATTAGCTTGCTCGTTAATCATTTTTAACTGCTCGGTAAAGCCTAAATCTAATATACGATCGGCTTCATCAAAAATAAGCAGTTCTAGTCCACTCAATTGTAGTGAGCGTTTTGTAATGTGATCGGCTAAACGCCCAGGTGTAGCAACTACAAATTGTGGATCGTTTCTAAGTGCTTTTATTTGGTCATTAAAGTTTTCGCCGCCAAGTATTTTTACGGCCTTAATAGCTGTGCCTGCAATTAATAAACGCAGTTGAGTAAATACTTGCGTAGCAAGCTCACGCGTAGGAGCAACAATAAGTACACGAGGATCGCGTTTACTGAGTGCTTTTTGTTTCATAACCCTTTGTACAGCAGGTAATAAAAACGCCAAGGTTTTGCCCGACCCAGTTTTAGACTGAGCGAAAATATCATACCCCGCAAGTGCTGTAGGCACCGCATGAGCTTGAATGTCGGTGGGCTGGGTGATCCCTTGATGTGCTAATTGTGTTTCAAGGCGTGTATCAATCCCAAGATCAGTAAACTGCAATGTGTGTTTCTCCAAAATGAGCAAATTAAGTCTATAAATTTATCAGCGCATTATAGCTTACACAGATAGGTCGCTAACAGTAAAAACCAATCTATAGCGCTATTTTTTGCAATTAAATTAAAAAAGCGTAAAATACGCGCCCCATATGCGCCGGATTTACGATTCGGTAAACGCCAATACTGGCTAAAAAAGCAAAATAGGAAATAAAATGACGGCTGTCCATAAAGATAATGTAACAAATGAGCACTTTGTAGTGTGTGCGATGTATAAGTTTGTTGGTTTACCTGAATTTGAAGCTATCCGTAAGCCATTGCTTGAAGTGATGGAAGCGAATGAAGTACGCGGTACGTTATTACTTGCGGCTGAAGGAATAAACGGCACTGTTTCTGCAAAACGTGAAGGGATAGACAATTTACTAGCATGGCTTGATACGCAACCAAATTTAAAAAACATCGTAACAAAAGAATCTTACGATGATGAATGCCCGTTTTATCGCACTAAAGTAAAACTCAAAAAAGAAATTGTAACGATGGGCGTTGAGGGCATTGACCCTCTAAAAGTTGTGGGTAGTTATGTAAAACCAAAAGATTGGAATGCGCTTATTTCTGATCCAGAAGTTATTTTAATTGATACACGTAATGACTACGAAATTGAGATTGGTACTTTTCAAAATGCAGTCGATCCAAATACAACGACATTCCGTGAATTTCCACAGTGGGCAAAAGAAAACTTAGACCCTGAGAAACATAAAAAAGTAGCGATGTTTTGTACCGGCGGCATTCGCTGTGAAAAATCGACAGCCTACATGAAAGAGCAAGGTTTTGATGAGGTTTATCATCTTGAAGGCGGTATTTTAAAATATCTTGAAGAAGTGCCAAAAGAAGAAACCATGTGGGAAGGCGAATGTTTTGTATTTGATAATCGAGTTGCGGTTGATCACGACTTACAAAAAGGTTCTTATGATCAATGCCACGCGTGCCGTATGCCAATTACAGAAGAAGAAAAGTTAAAGCCTGAATACATGGAAGGTGTATCTTGTCATCATTGTATTGAGGAAGTAACAGACGAGCAACGCGCGCGTTTTGCCGAACGCCAAAAGCAAATAGAACTAGCACAAGCGCGTGGTGAAGGTCATATTGGCAATGAAGCGCAAGCCGTTTTACAGCAACGTAAAGAAGCTAAAAAAGCTAAAAAAGAGGCTCAGCGCGGTAAATAAATTTTTACAATAAGTATTACATTTAAAGAGTCTATTTAGGCTCTTTTTTTGTGCCCTAAATTGTGCAGTAATTGTTTTCACACTCCGATGATAGTGTTAATCTGCAAAGCATATTTAGTCATTTTAATGCGCATATAGGAAGGGATTTATGCAAGCCGAACAAGTTGAAATCGCACAATTTTTAGCACAACATCCTCCTTTTGATGACTTACCTCAAAAAGCGCTTAATGAGCTGGCTCAACAAGTGGAAGTTGCTTATTTTAGAGCAAAAACAGACATTTTAAGTTTTGGACAAGATATATCTGATTTGTATGTGATTAGAAGTGGCTCTGTAGAAATGTATCGCCGGAATGGTGAGCTATACAATCGTTTGGCCATCGCAGGAATATTTGGTCAAATGGGTTTATTGATGAACCGTAAGGTGCGTTTTCCTGCAACTGCTCTTGAAGATACGTTAGTTTATTGCATAAATGTTGAACTATTTAATCATTACTGTGATGAGTTTGATGCATTTGCTGATTACTTTGAAACAGATGGTAATGTGCGTTTACATCAAGCTATTGTTGAACAAGCTGATGGCAATGACCTTACAACTGCGAAGGTAAAATCATTAATTCACAGAGATGTAGTCACCGTAGATGCAACGTCTACAATACAAGATATTGCAAAATTGATGACCGAAGAGGCCGTTTCGTCAGTGTTGGTAACCGATGTAAATAAACCAATAAACGACGATCCTGAGGAAGATGATGGACAAGTCGTTGGCATAATAACCGATAGAGATTTACGCTCAAAAGTAGTGGCTAAAGGACTTGCTTTTAATACTCAAGCAAAAGAGATTATGTCGACTAACTTAGTACTTTTAGACGCTAATGATTATATTTTCGAGGCAGTACTTGCCATGCTTAGAGATAACTTACATCATTTGCCAGTAGTACAAAAAAGACGTCCTATAGGGGTTATATCACTCTCTGATATTTTACGTTATGAATCGCAAAGCAGCTTATTACTTGTGCGCGGCATACTTGCTCAACAAACAATTGAAGATTTAGCGCATTATGCACGCCAATTACCCAATGTATTTGTACGCATGGTTAATGAAGATGCAAATTCACACATGATTGGTACTGCCATGGCCGTTATCGGGCGTACATTTAAGCAAAGATTACTTGTATTAGCTGAAGAAAAGTTTGGGCCGCCACCCGTCCCTTATTGTTTTATTGCACTGGGCTCAATGGCTCGCGACGAGCAACTTATTGTAACTGATCAAGATAACGCACTCATTTTAGATGACAGTTACGACGATGAAAAACATAACGAATATTTTCAAAATATTGCCGATTTTGTATGCGATGGCTTAGCGCAATGTGGTTACACCTATTGTGATGGCGAAATAATGGCGTCGTTTAAAAAATGGCGTAAAACTCGCTCAGAGTGGTTTGATCAATTTGCTGATTGGATAGCCCAGCCAAAACCACAAGCACTGCTTAATAGTTCTATATTTTTTGATTTAGACGGGGTGTGGGGTAAAACTAAGTGGGCTAATGAGCTTAAAATATTTATAGCCAAACAAAGTAAAGTTAATCGGGTGTTTTTAGCTAATATGGCAGCAAATGCAAGAAATAGAACACCACCGCTTGGCTTTTTTAAAGGCTTTGTTATGGAGCATAATGGCCAACATAAGCGTTCAATGAACTTAAAGCGAAGAGGGACTGCACCACTTTCTGATGTTATACGCGTGCATGCGTTAGCCATTGGTTCGCGTAAACAAAATTCGTTTGAGCGTTTAGAAGATATTATTGAAGCTAAGCTATTACCACAGGGTAAAGCGCAAGATTTACGTGATGCACTCGAGTACATAGCCATGATGCGAATTCGTCATCAAGCGTGGCAAATAGAGAAGGGCGAAGAGCCAGATAATGACTTAGACCCACATTTACTTTCTCCGTTCGAGCAGCGAAATTTAAAGGAGGCATTCGCTATTTTAGAAAAAGCACAAAGCTATTTAAAATTTAGCTACACAGCAAATACGGGTGTGAAGTAGTCTATGAATCCGCGTAATCATAAATCAGTTGACTGGCAAGCTAGGTATAACGAGCTTGCCAACAGCACTGAAAATAAACTGTTAAAACATTTTTATGCTGGGGCTTATAATCAAGATAAAGCAGCAGTAGAAGATGTGCCTTTTGTAGCAATGGACTTTGAAACAACAGGTTTGAATAGCCAAAACGACGATATTGTGAGTGTTGGCTTAGTGCCGTTTAATTTAAAGCGTATTTATTGCAAGCACAGTCGACATTGGGTTGTACAACCTAGACGTAACCTGCATGAAGAGTCTATTTTAATCCATGGAATAACGCATTCTGAGGTAGACGATGCCCCTGATTTTAATCGAATCATTGAACCTTTACTTGAAGCGCTTAGCGGTAAAATTGTAGTGGTACATTACGCCGCAATAGAACGTCACTTTTTAAATAATGCGTTATTGCTAAGGCTTAAAGAAGGTATTGAGTTTGCGCTTGTCGATACAATGGAAATAGAAAGAAGAGCACTAAAAGCAAGGCAGGGTTTATTAGGTCGAGTATTTAATACAAAACTGGGTTCGCTCAGACTTACGGATTGCCGTGCGCGTTATTCTTTGCCCGCGTATCAAAACCATAATGCATTAACAGATGCTCTTGCTACCGCTGAGCTATTACAAGCGCAGCTGAGTCATCATTATCGTGTTGATACCCCAATCTCAGAGCTGTGGCTCTAACTTTTAATGACCAAACAAAAAAGCGCCGCAAAAATTGCGGCGCTTTTGTTACTAATTGTAAGTATAACTTACTAAAAATATTACTTAACTGGGCGAGGCTCAGTTCGTAAACCTAAAACTAAGCTTAAACACATAAACAACAATACAATAGTAAATGGCAAGCCTGTAGAAACAGCACCTGCTTGTAATGCTTCAATTGCTTGTGTACCACCAATCCAAAGTAAGGCTGCAGCAATCGCGCCCTCTACCGTTGCCCAAAATATACGTTGTGGAACCGGTGCATCAATTTTACCGCCAGCAGTAATTGAATCAATTACCAATGAACCAGAATCAGATGAGGTAATAAAAAATACTAATACTAATATAATCGCAATAAACGATAAGATATTAGATAGAGGTAATTCATCAAGCATTTGGAACATAGCTAAAGGTACTTCAGTTAAACCATTAGTGCCTAGCGCACCAATACCGTTAACTACTTGGTCAATAGCAATACCGCCGTAAATAGACATCCATAAAACAGTAACTAGCGTAGGGATAAGTAATACCGCAATTAAGAATTCACGAATTGTTCGACCGCGAGATACACGCGCGATAAACATACCTACAAATGGTGACCAGGAAATCCACCAAGCCCAGTAGAATACAGTCCAGCCATGCATCCATGTTTCGTCTTCACGGCCATGTGGGTTACTCAATGGAATAATGTTTTCTACATAGCCCATCACGGTAGTCGGTACGTTGCCCATTGCTACAGCAAAGCCAACTAAACAAACAAACAATAATAATGAAAACGCGATGAGCATATTTACATTACTCAGTAGTTTCACACCACCATCAATACCACGCACTACAGAAACGATTGCTAGGAGTGTAACACCCACAATAACCAAAATTTGAGACCCTACACCACCTTCTGTACCAAATACATGATTAATACCAGCAGAGGCTTGTTGAGCACCTAAACCTAAAGATGTTGCAAGACCAAATAACGTAGCAAGTACAGCTAAGATATCAATGATATGACCAGGCCAACCCCACGCTCTGTCGCCTAGTATAGGATAAAAAATAGAACGAATAGAAAGCGGTAACCCTTTGTTATAGGTAAAAAAGGCAAGAGATAAACCAACAACAGCGTAAATAGCCCAAGGGTGAAGTCCCCAATGGAACATAGTTGCGCCCATTGCTAATTTTGCAGCCTCAGGTGTATTAGCTGCCACATTAAGTGGTGTTTCGTACCAACCAGTAAAGTAAGCAACTGGTTCAGCAACGCCCCAAAACATAAGGCCGATACCCATACCTGCAGCAAATAACATAGCTAGCCATGAGATTCGAGAGTGAGAAGGTTTAGCATCATCGCCACCAAGGCGAATATTTCCGTAAGGAGAAACTATAAGTGCTAAACAAAAGAGTACAAAGAAGTTAGCAGCCCACATAAATAGGGCATCAAAATTATTAATAATATCTGTCTTGATACTATCAAGCGCTGTTTTTGCAGTTTGTGGGTCGGTAACAAGTATGGCGATTAAAAAGATGACAATCAGACCCGCACTAGTTCCAAAAACAGGGTTATGTATATCAAAGCCCCACTTTTGTACGTTGTCCTGACCTACAGTGTAGTCTGTACTGTCAATACTATATTTGTCATGATTTTCCTTCATGCAATACCTCTTTAGTTGTCCTAACAAGCCAAAATAAATTCGGCGTCATATCGAATTACATTAGCCTTTAAATATTAAGTAAAAAGTAATACCGTAATTATTTGAAGACTAACTAATTTGAAGAGTGATCATACAGCTAGTAGTGTATGAGTTAAATATTAAATGTAAATGAATTTGTATTTAAAATGCTGTTTATATAGCCAAATTCATGATTCTTTAGTTTAAAAGCCCTAAAATTATAAATTCAGTGAACGTTAAAATTTAGTTTGCTATTAAAAGTATTAATGTACTTAGTTAAGTAAAAAAAGATCACTTTTAACAACATATATTCAATGCTTAAGATTAGGACTATTATAAATTTATAAGCCGATAAGCATCTTTAATCAAGTTGTAATATGAATATGATTTAAAACAATACTGGGCTATATTTTATAAATAGATAGGAAAAGGATTAATACTATTATGCGTGAATGCGCTTTAAACAATACCAATCAAAACGAACTTGTTAAACGCTTTTGCAGCGTTAGAGGTGGAAGTCTGGCTATGATTGAACCTCTCACGGTAGAAGATTGCCAACTACAAGCTATGGCAGATGTCAGTCCAAGCAAATGGCATTTAGCGCACACCACCTGGTTTTTTGAAACGTTTTTACTTAGCGTTCATTGTAAACAGTACACAGTGTTTAATCCTCATTATAAAATGCTTTTCAATTCTTACTACAATGGTATTGGAGAGCAATTTAAGCGCGCCAACCGAGGTAGTTTATCCAGACCTGGTTTAGATGAAGTGTTAGCTTATAGAAAGCATGTAGATAGCTGCATTATCGAATTGCTTAAGAGCGAAGTTAGTCCACAAATTAAAGATATTATTGATCTTGGATTAAACCACGAGCAACAGCATCAAGAGCTGATGCTTATGGATATAAAATATAACTTTTCAGTAAACCCATTATTTCCACAATATCAAAAATCACTTTTAACTAATCAAAATAAACCAATTCATATTAAGCCTCTTAATTTTATAAACTTTGAGCAAGCCATTATTAATATAGGCACAAATGCCGACGACGAATTTGCATATGATAACGAGCTACCTAAGCACCAAGTATTAATTCATCCATTTAGCTTTGCTAACAGGTTAATCACTAATGGTGAATATTTAGAGTTTATAAATACCGGTGGATATAGCGACCCACAGTATTGGCTGAGCGATGGTTGGGCAAACATTCAAAATAACAAATTAACAAAGCCATTATATTGGCATTGCATAAATAACGAATGGTTTGAGTTTACACACTATGGGTTGCAGCCTCTTAATTTAAATGCACCCATCTGCCATGTTAGTTATTTTGAGGCCAGCGCCTATGCTAATTTTGTAAAAGCGCGTTTGCCTACCGAGTTCGAATGGGAATATGCGGCTAAGAACGATTATTTGGTTGAAGCAGAAGAACGTTATCTCACACCTCAACCAGTAAAAGATGATACTAAAATAAGTCAGTTAACTGATTCATGCTGGCAATGGACGAACAGTGCATATTTACCATACCCCGGTTTTAAACCTATTGAAGGCGTAGCAGGGGAATACAATGGTAAGTTTATGAATAACCAAATGGTATTACGCGGCGGGTGTGTGTTTACCCCTCAAAACCATTTGCGACAAACATACCGTAATTTTTATTACCCGCACCAAGCGTGGATGTGCAGCGGAATTAGACTAGCTAAGGATATAGTATGAGCCAAATAACAGCGATTAAGCAAAGCAACATAACCGACACTGAATTTCTAAAAGACGTGATAAGCGGGTTAACTCAGCAACAAAAAACACTTCCGTGTAAATATTTTTATGATGATAAAGGCGCTGCATTATTCGAGCAAATAACAACACTGCAAGAATATTATGTTACACGCACAGAGCTTTCTATTTTAGAGCAGCACTCACACGCAATTGGCAAAATGCTTCCCGAAAACCTATCTATCATAGAGCCAGGCTGTGGCTCTGGTAAAAAAGTAGCGTATTTACTAGCTCATATGGAAAACGTAAAAACCTTTGTTCCGTTTGAAATATCTGAAGAAATGCTTAGTTACTCCCTTGCACATTTGTCGCCGTTGTTTCCTGAACTAGCAATTTCACCTCTACTAGGCGATTTTACGCATAGCCAACTGGTTAAGCAGTTAACCAAAGATACCGCTTTAGACAGTCAAACTAACTTAGTGTATTTTCCGGGGTCGACTCTTGGTAATTTTGCTCCTGTAAAAGCGATTGAGATTATGAATAATTTCCATCGGTTATGCGGTGTAAACGGGTATGTGTTAATTGGCATTGATTTAGTCAAAGAGCGCCAAGTGCTACTTGATGCCTACAACGATAAAGCGGGAGTCACCGCCGCGTTTAATAAAAATTTAATGGAACGTATTAATAATGAGCTAAATGGTACATTTAATTTAGACAACTTTAGCCATGAGTCACGTTTTAACGAGCAACATAGCCGTATTGAAATGCATTTAGTAAGTAGCTGTACTCAGAGTGTAATTATAAACGATCAGCAAATAGACTTTATAGAAGGTGAAAGCATTCATACAGAAAACTCTCACAAGTACACGCTCGAATCGTTTGAGCAGCTTGCAGCGCATGCTAATTTAAAGTTAGAGCAAACGTGGCAAGACGATAGTAACTATTTTGCCCTGTGCTTATTAAGGCCTCTTTAAACAGTTACTTACACTATGTATAGGGCGTGTTGAACTTTGATGGTTGAATTTGCAGCAGTATGTTTGGTTTTTAGGCAAGGCAGAGCCTATGAAGTGTGGTTATTCCCCATAAATAGGAGATAACGCAGCATAAATGCCAAACATGCGCTGCCCTTAGGGTTCTGCCTAGGGGCGATAAACTCTTTGTTGCTCGATTTTTACTTATTCTTACATGGATGTAAGCCAGTAGAATAAAGCAGGAGCAGTTATCGAGCCCACTAGGTTACAAACCTCGCGCCGCGATTTAATCGCCCCTAGATTGAACAAATTTCAATCCGCAAAGATCAACACGCCCTAGTAAATTAAAACTTTAGCATTGTTAAATTCATAGTTTAGCAATGCGCCATTATTTGATTGCTGTATAAGCTTGGCTTTATTTAAACCGTACAGTCTAAAAAGCAGTGGGGCAATAACCGATAGAGCAGAGCCCGTAGCACTGTCTTCATTTACACCAAACTGGGGTGCGAAGTATCTAAAATGCGCTATGGCATTTTTTTTGTCTGTATTTTTTATACTGAGCGCTATAACAGCATTTTTATGTGCTTTACTCAAAGCTTTAAAATCAACGCGTAAACTTTTTAAGTTCTGTTTTTCATCGGAATTTTTATCACATTCTTCATTAAACTCTTTATTAAATAATACAACCGTGTAACCGTTTTTATCATCGGTACTATAGGCTGCTTTTAACGCGGATGAAAACACGTTATGTAACTCATCTTTAGCTAATTTGCTTTTTTGTGGCTCTATGCTTTTTAGTAACAGCTGAGCGCGTTGTTTTTTTACTTGTATAGTAAAGCGCTCATTACTCATTGAAATAAATGCTTCAGGGCAATAACCCAAATAACCTATCAAAAAATTAGCGGCAGCTAAAGTGCCATGCCCGCAGCGTTTAATTTCACTGGTTTGATTAAACCAACGAATTTTACAATGGCGTTTAGTTATTTCATTTTGATTTAAAAATACGGTAGCAGGGTGAATTGATTGTGATGCAATATATTGCATTGTTTTTGAAGTTAACCCATTTTCATAAATAACAATTAAAGCGCTTGAGCCTTTTAAGTTATTTGCATGGCTAAAAAAAACAGATTGGGTGTAAGTGTACTTTATAAAGCGCAGCGTGAGCCATAAAGGCTTACGCTGCGATATACAAAAAGTGTTAACCTTTGCTTGCATATGCGTCGTTATGAACGCCTGCAGCACGACCTGATGGATCAGCATTGTTTTGGAACGATGCGTCCCATGCAAGTGCTTCAGGAGTCGAACACGCTACCGATTTACCATGTGGTACACATTTAGCAGATGCATCACCTGGAAAGTGTTCTTCAAAAATTGCACGGTAGTAATATGCTTCTTTTGAATCTGGTGTATTAATAGGGTATTTAAATTTTGCATTTGCAAGCTCTTGATCGCTTACTTGCTCGTTTACAAACTCTTTTAACGTATCAATCCAGCTGTAACCAACACCATCTGAAAACTGCTCTTTTTGACGCCATAAAACTTCATCAGGCAAGTAGCCTTCAAAGCCTTCACGTAAAATATGTTTTTCAATTTTGCCATCTTTACACATTTTAGCTTCAGGGTTGATACGCATAGCAACATCAACAAATTCTTTATCAAGAAACGGTACGCGTGCTTCTACGCCCCATGCAGCCATTGATTTATTAGCACGTAAACAGTCAAACATATGCAGTTTTGATACTTTACGGTTTAACTCTTCATGAAACTCTTGTGCGTTTGGCGCTTTATGGAAGTATAAGTAACCACCAAATAACTCATCTGCACCTTCACCCGATAACACCATTTTAATGCCCATGGCTTTAATTTGGCGAGCCATTAAGTACATTGGTGTAGAGGCACGAATTGTTGTTACATCGTACGTTTCTATGTGGTAAATCACTTCACGAAGTGCATCAATGCCTTCTTGAATGGTAAAAATGATAGGGTGGTGAATAGTACCAATCATGTCAGCTACTTTTTGTGCAGCTGCTAAATCTGGTGAGCCTTCAAGGCCTACTGAAAAAGAATGAAGCTTAGGCCACCATGCATCACTTTCGTCGTTATCTTCAATACGTTTTGCGGCAAAGCGCTGCGTAATAGCAGAGATAACTGATGAGTCTAAGCCACCAGAAAGTAATACACCATAAGGTACATCACACATTAGCTGACGTTTAACGGCTGCCTCTAATGCATCTTTAACGTCTTGGGCTTCTGCGCTGTTATCTTTAACTGCATCAAATGTTTCCCAATCACGCTTGTAATAAGGCGTCATTTTTCCATCTTTGCTGTAAAGGTAATGCCCTGGTGGAAATTCTTCAATGTGCTTACAAATTGGAGAAAGTGCTTTTAGCTCAGAAGCAACATAAAAGTTACCGTGCTCGTCGTGACCGGTGTAAAGCGGGATAATACCAATATGGTCACGGCCAATTAAGTAGGCGTCGTTTTCTTCGTCGTATAAACAAAATGCAAAAATGCCGTTTAGGTCATCTAAAAAGTCAGGCCCTTTTTGTTTATACAGCGCTAAAATAACTTCACAGTCTGATTGAGTTTGAAAAGTAAAATCAACGTCTAGCTCTGCTGCAAGTTCTTTATGATTATAAATTTCGCCATTAACCGCTAAAATATTTGTTTTTTCTGGGTTGTATAAAGGTTGTGCACCGCTTGATACACCAACAATAGCTAAACGCTCATGCACTAAAATAGCTTGTTCAGATGCATATACACCAGACCAATCTGGTCCACGGTGTCTAAGCAGCTTTGACATTTCAATTGCTTGGGTACGCAATTGAGTGGGATCAGATTTAATATCTAATACCCCAAAAATTGAACACATAGTAACTCCTCATTCCTATTATGTGTGCAGCAGAGCCAATTTGCTGTACTGCGAAACCTTGTTTTATCAGAAAAAATTACTCAAGTCACATAGCTTTTACAATTAATTAAGAATAATTTATGCACCAACTTAGATGTAACTGCACCAAAGTGGTTAATGCGTGGTGCCTGCTGCTATTTTCACATCACTATTGTTGTTCAAAGCTTGTGCGATCATGACCTTTAAAGCGTTAATAATGGTTTCTTCACTCATGCTTGGTGCGCCATTGTGGTGCACGGCTTGGCTTGGTAAATAAGGAACATGTACTAAGCCACCTTTCATCACCGCGCAGTGATCGTTTATGTAATGCATAAGGCCATACATAACGTGATTACACACATACGTACCTGCCGTATTTGAAATAGCAGCAGGGATATTACTGTTGTGCAATGCTTGTAACATGCGCTTTATGGGTAAGTTTGTGAAATAGGCATCAGGGCCATTTTTTTCAATTGGCGTATCGATAGGCTGCTTACCTACATTATCTTTAATGCGTGCATCGTCAACGTTTATTGCAATACGCTCGATTGATATTTCACTGCGCCCACCAGCTTGTCCTATACACAAAACAACCGCCGGGTTATGCGACTCAATGGCGTTTATAAGCTGACTGATAGACGTATTAAATTCACAGGCAAGTTCTAGTGTGCATATTTTGTGTTTCATGATGATAGTTTCATCAAGTTTTTGCACTGCTTGCCAAGAAGGATTGATAGTTTCGCCACCAAAAGGAGCAAAACCGGTTATTAATACACACGGCATAGTAGAAGTTGATTTAGTCATTAAACACCAAGCTATACATTAAAATAATATTAACGGCGAGTAAGGTAACTGCCGTCGGAATTTGAACCTTTGTTACATGGTACTTATCTTTTAAATCTAGGGTGTGTTGATTCTAGAATGTTTTATAGGTTATTTTTAAGTGCAAGGCTCAATTGATGTAGGTGCCCGTCAAGTTTCTGCTTTGCTTTTGCTGCTTCTTCAAACGTTACATATTTAAACTCAACCGTGTCTAAAGGTCTAAATTGTGCAAATTGATGTAAGTCGGCTTCAATAACTGTTCCTAAAAGAGGATAGCCCCCAGTGGTTTGTCCATCGTTAAGTAGCACAATAGGATCACCATTTGGTGGTAGTTGAATACTCCCAGGACTCACCCCTAATGATGGCAAAGAGTGCGAATGCACCAAGCTATTCTTATTATGCTCAAGCCTTACGCCCATTCGATTACTGTTAGTACTGACTTTGAATGCAGTTGCTGCAAAGGTATCCAATAATGGCTTACCCAGTAAGTTAGCGTGAGGGCTCGGGTACAAGCGTATAAGTTTGCGCTGGGCGGGAGCAATTGCACCTACTTTTATAAACTCTCCATAATAAGGAGTAATAGGTATTTCATCATCTGTGGTGAGAGCTCTACCTTGAATACCACCAAAACATGCGTTTAAATCTGTAGATTTAGAGCCCATAACCTCAGTATTTTGTATACCGCCTTTCACCGCTAAATAAGCTCTTAAGCCCGCTCTACCTGTAGCAAAGCTAAGTACTTGTTTATTTTTTACTGTGTATGTCCAACCAGGATAAATTGTTTGCCCATCAAGGGTTGCTTGCAAATCGGCACCATGAAGCGCAATTACTGTGTTGCAAGTAAATTCAAGTTCGCACAAACCAACGGTTATTTCTAAAACGGCATCATTGTCGTTATTGTTAAGTAATCTATTAGCAATTATTTGCGCAAAGGGGTCTAAGGTGCCCGCTTTACTTACACCTAAATGGCGGTAGCCAACACGGCCAAAATCTTGAATTGTAAGCAATACACCACTTTTAAGTACTTTAATCATGAGTTGCTCCTTTATTAACTAGCGGAACAAATTCAAGCGTATCGCCAGGTTGAATTAAACAAGGTTGCGCAGAGGTCGAATCAAACAAAGAGGTATCTGTATTGCCTATTATGTGCCAACCGCCTGGCGTATCCGCAGGGTAAACTCCGGTTTGTGTCGCACCTATCGCAACAGAACCTTTAGGAACTCTAATTCGTGGCTCATCACGCCTTGGTGTATGTAATTGCTCATCTAAGCCGTGTAGGTAGGCAAAGCCGGGCTGAAAGCCTAAAAATAAAACGTGGTACTTGGCTTTACTGTGAATATTAATAACCTCATCAGCGCTTAAATTATGATAATTAGCCACGTAATTAATATCCTCACCCTTGTAGGTGGTTTCAATTAAGTGATGCAGCCCCTTAAAAGTACTGCTTTTAATGTCATTCCAAAGCGAAGGTAGCACTTGGAGCCATTTATTTAAGAGTTTATCTGATTTTAAATAAAGAGTGATTGAGTTCATGGCCGGCACCAAATCGGTAAATTCATTAGTGCTTTTACAGTGATTGGTTAAAGCCCAAATTTTCTTTTGAATGGAGAGTCTATCTTTAGCGTCTAAATGCGATGCATCAAGTAGTAAACTACTGTTTGTTAATGCATAAATATGAGGAGTTGGCTTCATTAAATAAACCTATTTGTACAACATAATTTAAACGTAACACAGTTTTATTAATTTATTTACACCATTGCGACTAAGTGGTTATTTTTATTTGTTCAGCTTGGTTTAAGAGTGTTTTTATATTTAATTAATCGTATTTAACTTATTGAAGACCAAAACTTAATACGCTTCGTACTAAATATGTAATTAGGTTGAAATGAAAATTAAGGTAAGGAGGTCTTAATTAGCACGCACTTGTTTAAGAGGTACATTATGAAACACCAGCATTTATTATATTTATCAGGCGCTGCTATTATATTTAGCGCAGGCAGCTTTGCTTTATCTATGGAAAAGGTCGAGCACAGCAATATAGAAGCCACCATGCATGTAGAAACCATTGTACTTGGATCAGGTTGTTTTTGGGGGGCTGAAAAACGCTACGAAGCGCTTAATGGCGTTATTGATGCCGAGTCGGGTTATGCCGACGGCAATGGCTTTAAAGCAACATACAGAAACATTACTGATCAGTCTCGTCGCTTTGACGAAAACAATTATGCTGAAGTTGTACAGGTTATGTATAACAGTAATATAATTTCGGCTGAAGATTTACTAAAAAACTATTTTGAAAGCCACGATCCTACGCAAAAAAATCGCCAAGGTAACGACATCGGTACGCAATATCGTTCAATTGTATTAACGACTACAGATGCACAAGCTAAAGTAGCTGAGCAAGTTAAATCGCAATATCAGCAGCTTTTAACTGATGCGAGCTACGGTAAAATTGAAACGGTTATTAAACCGCTGGAAGGTTTTGTATCGGCAGAAGAGTATCATCAAAATTATTTAGAAAAGAACCCTAATGGCTATTGCCCAGATCATTCTACCGGTGTTGTTTTTAATAAAACACCCGTAGAAAAAGTAGACAACAGTGCTCTACTCGCAGGCAAGCAAATCGTGGTCTTAGATTCACGTGAATACTGCCCATACTGTGAAAAGTTTAAAAAAGCAGTCGCAAATGATTACAAAGGGACGATACCTATGTCGTTTCGCCATGCTGATCAACTACAGGGGTTAACCATCAAATCAGCCACGTGGGCAACACCGACTATCTTGTTTTTAGAAAATGGCATTGAAGTATATGGCCGTCAAGGTTACGCAACGCCTGAAGAGTTTTATAAAGCGTTAGGCGCTTTTAAATTAGGTAACAGCGATGCTTATAAAGTTGCATTTGATGCACGAACAGATAGACCTTACTGTAAAGAGTACAAAGAGTTTAAAAATACACCTGACGGTACTTTTGTTGATAAATTAAGTGGCGAGCCACTATTTGATACACGCGATAGGTTTAACTCCGGTACTGGTTGGTTGTCGTTTAAGCACCCAGTAAAAAGTAGTGTAACGCAGCATGACGATAGCAGTTGGGGGATAACCCGGATTGAGCTTCGTTCTAAAAGTACAGGTATTCATCTTGGTCATTTATTCCCAGGAGAAGGACCTAGAGGCACAGACCGCTACTGTATAAACGCAACAGTACTCGATTTTGTACCAAGAGATAAAAGCTAAATAGCTAACTAAAAAGTCTGATTATAAATCAGACTTTTTTTGCATAATATAAAATAGGTTTATCATAATCTCTGCAAATTTGTTAAAATTTAGTTAGCTGAGACTCACTAACAATATCTACCTACCTTAGGTTATTAATGAATCTATTAACAAAAATAGTTAAGCCGTTAATCTATCTGCCTTTTGCTTTATTGCTTTTAATGACCAACGCTAAATCTGCCACTCATTATGTGGTGGGTGTTGAAAATATAGAGTACCTTCCGTATTTTGACGGTAGTGGGGCTGATAACCGTGACTATTATGGTTTCAGTCAAAAGTTACTTACCTTGTTTGCCCAGCAGCATGACTTTGAGTTTGAATTTTACACATTACCTATTAATCGACTTTACAAAGAATTTATGGAGCATCGTCATGTCGACTTTAAGTATCCAGATAACCCTAGCTGGAAACCAAGTTATAAAGCTTCCTTTGGTGATTTAAATGAAATTATTTATTCGCAGCCAACCGTTGTGACTAAAGCGGGTATTGCGAGTTTAAATAAAAATATCACTATTGATGAATGCGTTAGTTTTGCAACGGTAAGAGGGTTTACGCCTCTAAGTTTTATGCAATTAATGAACAACGAAAACGTTGAGCTAATTGAAACAGCTAACGTAATAGAATTAATCGAGTTGCTTTTAAAAGAGCGGGTGGAGTGCATCTACATATCTAACGATGTATTAAACTATAATATCGTTAAATACTTTAAATTAACCCGACCCGTTTATTTTCAAAACGAATTACCGACAGATTTACAAGCCTTTTTATTATCGTCCATTGACTACCCTGAGGTAGTTAAGCAATTTGATACATTCTTGCTTTCACATAAAGTGCAAATAAGTAAATTAAAAAAAGAGTATCAAATAAAAAATTAACTAAAAAAGCCCCGTAAGTTATAACTTACGGGGCTTTTTAAAAGGTATTAACCTGTATATAACTATATTATGTATGTGCTTAATAATAAAAACAGTTCAAGCCAAGTCACCACCTAACTTGAACCGTTTTTCACACTGACAACATCTTCACACACAATATAAAGATTCTGTTTGCTACGCTCTTAAAGCATTTGTATTGCACATCATGTGGTTTGAGCCAAGAATAAAAACAGTTCAAGCCAAGTCACCACCTAACTTGAACCATTTTTCACACTGACAACATCTTCACACACAATATAAAGATTCTTTTTACTGCAAGGTTTGAGTCACTAAAACTCAAAGGTTGCATTTATTACTCTTAATAAACAATTAAACTTAACTGTTTCGAGCCGATGAGGTAACTTTAATATTTAACTTTATTTTCGACAAACGATAAAAATAAAACCAATGAGTGAAAAAAATTTAACTATAGACTTTAGTCTAATCTGTGGTTTTAATAGATTGTATTTTAAAGAAATTACTGAAAAATAATACCAATTCCATTAAGTATGTGTTCTAAATTTCACGCCGAAAAAATAATTCAGTTCTAGGCGTAAATTGATGTAAATGGTTGTTCCCTTTGCGAAATTTACAACAAAGAAATGGGTTGTTTTAGCAAGTAAAATAGATCAGCTATTTATTGGAGTTGGTATAAAGTGAGGTTTAGGATTTAGACGAACCATAAACACAACACACAATGGCTGTATTAATAAGTTCGCCTAATAGAGAGTTACTCTTGAATTTTTCTAAATGTGCTTACAACCCACTTCGCAAATAAATCAAGCGGGTGATTAGGGGTACTTGATTCGTGCTGCACTAAATAATACTTATCTTTAGTTGTTAAAGGCTGTTCAAATAATTTATAGAGCCACTGCTCATCTAACCAGCTTTGGCTTATAGGTAGTGGAATAAGTGCAATCCCCATACCCTGTTGCGCAGCACGTGCTACACCAAACATACTATCTATTTGAATAATTTGAGAAGGAGAGAAGTCATCAATTCCTGCTTTTTCGGCCCACTGATGCCAGGCCCAAGGGCGAGCTTTGTGTAGTATTAGCGGAACTTGATTAAGCGCTTGACGGTGATCGTCCCTCCACTGATCGAGCAATTTTTTATTACATGCAGGAATGTATTCAAGATTAAACAGCTCCGTTGCAGAACCTTCAGTGGGTTTACTCGATGATAATACAATAGATAAATCGCTATGACGGGTTATTTCTTTACGTGTTTTAAGCGTATCCATTTGCAGGTTTATATTAGGGTGCTCTGACGTCCACTCACTTAATTTAGGCATGAGTAGTTCGCTGGCAAAAAACTCAGGCAACGTAATCGTCAAGTTTGTATTTTGCTGCATCTGACTAAACTCATTAATGGTGCCTTCTAACATAGTGATAATTGGGGACACAGCATCAAAAAAGTTTTTACCCGCAGTGGTTAAACTAATTGAACGCGTTTTACGTTGAAAAAGTTCAATACCAAGTTGTTCTTCAAGTTGTTTTATTTGGTGGCTCACTGCCGAAGGTGTTAAGTACAGCTCATTAGCTGCATGCTTAAAACTTAGGCTTCTTGCTGCAAAGCAAAAAGAGCGAAGGCCACGAATAGGAGTTTGCATGTTTTCCAGTATTAAGTTGTTTATATAGCCTAGTATAGGCAAAAATCGAACCAATTAGTAATTACAATAATATCAATAAGTTAAAAATATTAACAGCGTAAATTCACAAAAGTGGTGCATCATTAAAACATAGTAGTGCAAATGTTCTAACTAACTAATCATCTATTTATGCAACTATTATAGATAAAAATTTACTACAGATGTATGAACAAGACTAAAAATAAGTAAAAAAGACAAAAAAAATCCCTCATGAGAGGGATTTTGGGTAACTCAGCGCCATTGGCACTGGGAATGAGGTCGGTACAGGGTAAAGCGTTATTTTAAGTTAACTTGTTAAAAAGTTCCTAAAAAACCATTTCTGGTACTTCACCGTCAACAAGTAATTTACCTGCTGTTTTACTAATGATTTCATCAACCGAGACGCCCGGAGCACGTTCGAGTAAATGAAATGCGCCGTCTTTAACTTCTAATACGGCTAAATCTGTTACTATTTTTTTAACGCAATTAACACCAGTAAGCGGTAAAGAGCAGGCCTCTAGTAATTTAGAGTCACCATGCTTACTTGCATGGGTCATAGTAACAATAATGTTTTTCGCGCCAGCGACTAAATCCATCGCGCCACCCATGCCTTTAATCAGCTTTTTAGGGATCATCCACGAGGCGATGTTGCCGTTCTGGTCAACTTCAAATGCACCCAGAACAGTTAAGTCTACATGACCACCCCGTATCATGGCAAAACTATCTGCACTATTAAATATGGCTGCACCTTTAGCTGCTGTCACGGTTTCTTTACCCGCGTTAATCATATCGGCATCTAGCTCTGCTTTAGTAGGGTACGGGCCCATGCCTAAAAGGCCATTTTCGGACTGTAACATAACTTCAATATCATCCGGTACATAGTTTGCGACGAGTGTCGGAATTCCTATACCCAAATTTACGTAATAGCCGTCTTGAAGTTCTTGTGCAACGCGCATTGCAACTTGTTCACGTGATAATGCCATAATTATGCTCCTGCTTAATCTCGTGTTGTTACACGTTCAATGCGTTTTTCAAAGTTGCCTTTAATAACGCGATTTACAAAAATACCTGGGGTATGAATTTGGCTTGGTTCAAGCTCACCCGGCTCTACAATTTCTTCTACTTCGGCAACGGTAATTTTACCCGCCGTTGCTGCCATGGGGTTAAAGTTCATGGCGGTGTGTCTAAACACTAAATTGCCATAACGATCTGCTTTCCATGCTTTTACAATAGCAAATTCACCTGTTATAGACTCTTCTAAAATATACGGGCGACCATTAAATTCTTTTACGTCTTTACCTTCTGCCACTGGAGTGCCGTAACCGGTTGCGGTGTAAAACGCAGGGATACCCGCGCCACCAGCACGCATTTTTTCAGCAAGTGTGCCTTGAGGTGTAAGCTCTACATCAATTTCGCCACTTAATAACTGCTGCTCGAATAGGGCGTTTTCGCCTACGTATGAGGCAACTACTTTTTTAATTTGTTTGTCTTGTAATAAAATACCTAAACCAAAGTCATCAACACCACAGTTATTAGATACCACGGTTAAGTCTTTTGTTTGCATGTGCTTAATTTGTTTAATTAAGCCCTCAGGAATACCACATAAACCAAAACCACCGGCAATAATAGTATCGCCGTCTTTTAATCCTTCCATTGCAGCTTCGTAACTAGAAACTACTTTATCAAAACCGGCCATGAGTCTCTCCTCATTGTGTGCTATTTGTTGTTAACTATCTTGTAATATCATTTTATAAGATAGCTATTTAGTGTGTAGTGCCACAGATACTTTGCTCACAGGTTGCTTACCAAGTGCTTTGGTTATCTCCCAGCCAGCATCACTTAACCTTTGTAAATCAATTCCATGCTCAATGCCAAGCCCTTGTAGCAAGTAAACTACATCTTCGGTGGCAACATTTCCTGACGCACCCTTAGCATAAGGGCAGCCACCAAGGCCAGCCACTGCCGCGTCAACTGTTGCTATACCTAGGTTTAAGGCTGCGTAAATATTTGTGAGCGCTTGTCCGTAAGTATCATGGAAATGCACGGCCAACTTGGTTTTATCAATGTGTGTTAAAAGTAATTCTATTAGCTGCGTTACTTTTTTAGCAGTGCCAACACCTATGGTATCGCCAAGGCTTACTTCGTAACAGCCTAAATCTAATAGTTTTTGCGACACACTCAGCACTGCTTGTGGGTCAATATCACCCTCATAAGGGCAACCTAGCACACAGCTTACATAACCACGCACGCGAATGTTATTCGCTTTAGCAAACGCCATTATTTCGCTAAAGCGCTCAATACTTTCATCAATGGAGCAGTTTAT
Organism: Pseudoalteromonas sp. TP27; assembly: GCF_056470645.1. Lineage (NCBI taxonomy): Bacteria > Pseudomonadati > Pseudomonadota > Gammaproteobacteria > Alteromonadales > Pseudoalteromonadaceae > Pseudoalteromonas > Pseudoalteromonas sp. TP27. Next base: position 132,093 of record NZ_JARDAK010000011.1, read on the forward strand.
GTTTTTTTGGCAAAACGACTCACTCGCAGCGGTAAATATAGCAAACTCTTTAATGCCAACAGCGTGCGCTGCTTGCGCACCTTTTAAGTTAGGTGTAAGGGCACTTAGGTTTACATCAGGTAAATCAAGGGCTGATATTACATCTGCTGAGTCTGCCATTTGCGGCACCCATTTAGGGGATACAAACGCGCCGGCTTCAATGTCTTTTAAACCAGCAGCACTTAGCGCGTTAATAAGCGCTACTTTATCCGCTGTACTGACTGTTTTTTCGTTTTGAAGGCCGTCACGAGCGCCAACTTCAACAATACGTACTTTACTCGGAAAAGCACTCATTATGCATCTTCCTCAGTCGTATCTTCTACTATAGCAAGCAGAGCACCATGGGTTACCAGTTCGCCCTCACCAAAACAGTAGCTTTTTAAAATGCCGTCGTGTGGTGCGTTAAGCGTGTATTCCATTTTCATGGCTTCAATAATAACAACTGCATCACCTTTGATAATTGTGCTACCAATGTCGATTAAGTGTTTTACTACCGTGCCATTGAGCGGGGCGGCAAGGGGCAGTGCTTCGCTTTCGTGCGAACTAATATAGTGTTTATCAACTAGTTCAAGCTTAGTTTGCAGTGCTTTATTCATCACTGTCACACTATTAGCTACTGTACTATTGCCAACGGTATAATTACCTACCGTAGTTACATGTGCGCTGTGTTTTTCGCCGTTAATAAATACAGTGCATAGGCCGTTATTTAATGTGCCTTGTAGGTTAAATACGTGCTCGTTATGCGTAATACTATAGCCCGCTGTGGTTTTTATAGCGCTTAGCTGTAAATCGGCAAAAGGAATTTTAATTGCTTGCGGCGCATTGAGTGTAAAACCGCTTAGTTGTTGCCAAGGGCTTACACTCTTTGCTGCATTTTGTGTATTAGGTAACGACTCTAAATATGCAAACGCACCAATAAGTTGGCTTGCTTGCAACAGCTGCTCATCAACCGCTACTAACGAGTCACCTTGCTCTGCTATAAAGTGCGTACTTGGCGCACCTTGTTTAAACGTAGGGTGGCTTGCTAAGTTATGTAAAAAGCCAATGTTAGTGCTAAAACCCGCTAAATGAAATTGCTCAAGGGCGTGTTGTAAACGGCTCAAGGCTTGTTCGCGATTGTCGTCGTGCACAATAAGTTTTGCAATCATCGGGTCGTAAAACGGGCTGATTTCATCGCCTTGTGCAATGCCTGTATCAATGCGTACAAATTCACTGTTAAGTGGTGTATGTAGTGCTTCAATCTTGCCTGAGCACGGAATGAAGTCGTTGGCTGGATCTTCTGCGTATATACGCGCTTCAAAGCTATGACCCTGCAATTGAATATCACTTTGTGTTAGTGGCAATGTTTGCCCACCCGCAATATTAATTTGCCAATTAACTAAATCTACACCGGTTACCATTTCGGTCACTGGGTGTTCTACTTGTAGGCGCGTATTCATTTCCATAAAGAAAAATTCATCGCCACACAATAAAAACTCAACCGTACCTGCACCTCGGTAATTTATAGCCAGTGCACAGCGTACAGCCGCTTCACCCATTTCTTTTCGTAGCTCGTCAGATAAACCTGGGGCAGGGGCTTCTTCAATTACTTTTTGATGACGACGTTGCAGGGAGCAATCACGATCGCCTAAATAAACACAGTTACCGTGGTTATCTGCAAATACTTGTACTTCAACATGGCGAGGCTGGTTTACGTAGCGCTCAAGCAATACTAAATCGTTACCAAAACCGGCAATAGCTTCACGTTGCGCACCTTGTAGTGCACTCATAAAGTCTTTTGCTTTTTCAACTACGCGCATGCCTTTACCACCGCCACCAAAGGCGGCTTTAATAAGTACAGGGTAGCCAATTTTTTCAGCTTCACTTTGTAAAAAAGCAGGGTCTTGTTTATCACCGTAATAACCAGGCACTAACGGCACATTGGCGGCTGCCATTATTTCTTTAGCGCGGGTTTTAGACCCCATTGCTTCAATACTGCTTGCTGGTGGCCCTACAAAAGCAATATTGTTCGCTTCGCATGCCTTAGCAAATTCACTGTTTTCAGATAAAAAACCATACCCTGGGTGAATGCAATCAGCGCCACAATCTTTGGCCACTTGCAAAATTTTATCAGCTACTAAATACGAGTCTTTACTTGGCGCAGCACCAATATGGTAAGCCTCATCAGCCATTTTTACGTGTTGGGCATTTTTGTCTGCATCAGAATAAACCGCGACCGTGGTTAAGCCCATTTGTTTTGCGCTGCGCATTACGCGGCACGCAATTTCTCCACGATTGGCAATCAGTATTTTTTGTAATCGTTGTGTGTTCATAATCAATCCTACAGTTGCCAAGCGGGTGGGCGTTTATCAAAAAAAGCAGTTAGCCCTTCTTGACCTTCTTCAGATACGCGAATTTTTGCAATACGCTCAGCAGTAAGTTCAATGAGTTCATCGGTAATCTCTTTATTTGCGACATCGTTAATTAATGCTTTTGCGGCTTTTACTGCAACAGGTCCGTTATCAATCAGTGTTTGCAACATATTATCGACCGCACAGTCTAAATTACCGGTTACTTGATGAATTAAACCCAGTTGTTTAGCAGTATGTGCATCAAACACTTCAGCCGTTAAAAAGTACCTGCGAGCAGCGCGTTCACCAATCGCTTTAATGACGTATGGGCTGATAACAGCCGGAATAAGGCCAAGCTTTACTTCGCTTAAACAAAATTGCGCATCGTCTTTACTAAGGGCTATGTCGCAACAGGCTATTAAACCCAGTGCACCACCAAAAGCAGCACCTTGCACAGCGCAAATTGTAGGGTGCGGCGAGCTTGCTAATACCTGCATTAATTTAGCTAAATGCATAGAATCAGCTAAATTATCGGCGTAGTTGTTATCCGCCATAGACTTCATCCACGCTAAATCAGCACCGGCTGAAAAGTGTTTACCGTCGGTTTTTAAAACCAAAGCACGAATATCGAGCGTATTTGCATGTTCAATACACTGAATCAATTCGTGTATTACTTCGCTGTTAAATGCGTTTCTTTTTTCTGGGCGGCTTAACACAAGTACAGCCACATTAGATTTTGTTATTTGTAGTGTTACTGACATTTTGCGCTCCGGTTACATTCTAAATACGCCAAATTTCGAATCACGTTTTGGTGCGTTATTCGCAGCCGTTAACGCAAGCCCTAATACATTACGCGTATCGGCAGGGTCTATAATGCCGTCATCCCACAAGCGTGCGCTGGCGTAATACGGGTGACCTTGCTCTTCGTATTGATCAATAATTGGCTTTTTAAAGTCAGTGATTTCTTGCTCGCTCATGCTTTGGCCTTTGCGTGCTAAACCATCTTGTTTAACTTGCGCCATTACACCGGCTGCTTGCTCGCCGCCCATTACCGAAATACGGGAATTAGGCCACATCCACATCATGGTGGGTTCAAATGCACGGCCACACATACCGTAGTTACCTGCGCCGTAAGAGCCACCAATAAGTACTGTAAATTTAGGCACATCAGCACACGAAACCGCCATCACCATTTTAGCGCCGTGCTTAGCAATGCCTTCGGCTTCGTATTTTTTACCCACCATAAAGCCAGTAATGTTTTGTAAAAATACCAAAGGAATATTGCGCTGAGCACACAGCTGAATAAAGTGCGCGCCTTTTTGCGCCGACTCACTAAATAAAATACCGTTATTAGCCACTATGCCAACCGGGTTGCCATAAATGCTGGCAAAACCCGTTACCAGCGTTTCACCAAAGTAACGTTTAAATTCATCAAATGATGAGTCGTCCACTGTGCGCGCTATTACTTCGCGTACATCAAACGGCTTTTTAAGGTCGGTACCCACAATGCCGTAAAGCTCGTTAATGTCGTAACGTGGTGGCTTTACATCCTCTAGAAGAGGGGCTGTAGGGCGTGTGTAATTAATGCGCTCAATACATTGGCGCGCAATAGACAGCGCATGAGTATCGTTTTCAGCGTAGTGATCGGCAACACCCGACACTTTACAGTGCACATCGGCGCCGCCTAGTTCTTCGGCGGTTACTTCTTCGCCTGTTGCTGCTTTTACAAGGGGCGGACCTGCTAAAAATATAGTGCCTTGCTCTTTTACAATAATGCTTTCATCGGCCATTGCAGGTACGTATGCACCGCCTGCGGTACACAAACCCATTACCACGGCAATTTGTGGAATGCCTTTACCCGACATACGGGCTTGATTGTAAAAAATACGACCAAAATGCAGCTTATCCGGAAATACATCGTCTTGCTCTGGCAGGTTTGCACCACCCGAATCTACAAGATAAATACACGGTAAGTGGCAACGCTCTGCAATGTCTTGTGCACGTAAATGCTTTTTAACGGTAAGCGGAAAATACGTACCGCCTTTAACCGTGGCATCGTTTGCAATAATCATGCATTCAATGCCTTTAACACGGCTAATACCGGCTACAACACCTGCGCACGGTATTGCTTGCTCGTACACACCAAATGCCGCAAATTGCGAAATTTCTAAAAACGGTGAGCCTTCGTCAATTAACGTACTTATACGGTCGCGTACAAATAATTTACCACGGCCTTCGTGGCGCTCTTTTAACGCAGCGCCTCCGCCTTGACTAATAGTGGCTACTTTACTGCGTAAATCATCCACCAGCGCCGACATGTTTTTATGGTTTTGCACAAACGTTGGATCGTGAGGATTAACGCTCGATTTTAAAATCGTCATGGTTTAATCCTTAACGGCTTTCAGTGAAAAGTTCGCGGCCAATAAGCATGCGGCGTATTTCTGATGTACCTGCACCAATTTCGTATAATTTAGCGTCGCGCAGCAGGCGGCCCGTTGCGTATTCGTTTATGTAGCCATTGCCACCTAAAATTTGAATCGCATCGAGTGCCATTTTAGTTGCAAGCTCTGCGGCATATAAAATGGCACCGGCTGCATCTTTACGGGTTGTTTCACCTCGGTCACAAGAGCGAGCTACCGTATATACATATGAGCGCGCCGCATTCATTTGTGTATACATGTCGGCTACTTTGCCCTGAATTAACTGAAATTGACCAATAGGGGTGTCAAATTGTTTACGCTCATGAATGTACGGTACCACTATGTCCATACACGCTTGCATTATGCCAAGCGGGCCAGCTGCAAGTACTACGCGTTCGTAATCAAGGCCACTCATAAGTACTTTAACGCCTTCGTTTAAGTTACCTAAAATGTTCTCCTCTGGTACTTCACAGTTTTCAAATACTAGCTCACAGGTGTTTGAGCCACGCATGCCCAGTTTGTCTAGCTTTTGCGCTGTTGAAAACCCCGGAAAGTTGCTCTCAACAATAAACGCGGTAATGCCTTTAGCGCCGGCATCTAAATCTGTTTTAGCGTAAATAACTAATGTATGTGCGTCTGGTCCATTAGTGATCCACATTTTATTGCCGTTTAAAATGTACTTATCGCCTTTTTTCTCGGCTTTAAGTTTCATTGATACAACGTCAGAACCTGCATTAGGCTCGCTCATTGCAAGGGCACCAATGTGCTCACCACTAATAAGCTTAGGTAAGTATTTTTCTTTTTGAGCTTGTGTGCCATTACGGTTAATTTGATTAACACACAGGTTTGAATGCGCGCCATAGCTTAGGCCAATAGAGGCACTGGCGCGGCTAATTTCTTCCATAGCAATAACATGTTCTAAGTAACCTAATCCTGCGCCGCCTAACTCCTCAGATACGGTCATACCTAGTACGCCCATTTCGCCCATTTGAGTCCAAAGTTGATTTGGGAAAGCGTTATCTAAGTCAGTTTTTTCAGCAAGTGGGGCAATTTCTTGGCTTGCAAAACTGTTTACGTGGTCGCGGATCATATCGGCGGTTTCGCCTAGGCCAAAGTTCATTTCTTTATATAGTGAAATAGTGCTCATGATTCATTCCTGTGTGTCGTCAGTGTGTTGTTATTCTTAAAATAGGCTACTCGTCTATTTTGTTAAGTGTGTCTCTGCAGCGGCGCTCGGCCGTCACTAACTCCATAAGAACAACTTTAATGTCGTCCATTTGTTGAGATAGGTCAGATTTTTTATCAGCTATTAAATCAAGCATGGTAACCAGCTGCTTAGCGCTTGACTTATCAGCGTCGTACAGTTCAAACAAACGGCCGGTTTCGGCAAGCGTAAAGCCCAATCGTTTACCACGTAATATTAGTTTTAAGCGCACTTTGTCGCGTTTTGAATAAATACGGGTTTGACCATTACGATCAGGTGTTATTAGCCCTTGGTCTTCGTAAAAGCGAATAGAGCGGGTAGTAATGTCAAATTCTTTAGCGAGTTCGCTAATGCTAAATGTTTGTTCATTACTTGCCGGCATTTTGGCTGAACTTGCAAAGTTTGTTTGATTATCTGGTTTCATAATTGTATTTACCTCATTCGAATAACTCCAATATAAGTGAAGTTTACGTAAAGGTAAAGCTTGGCGTGATTTGAAACTATTTATAAAGGAGTGCTGGTGTGAAATTTTAAGTTATATTGTTAGCATTCAATAAGTTAATTTTATTTATTTGATACAGCCTAACAGCTGGAAAATAATGCTTACACTTTTAAAACTAAAAATTAAGCTGTTTTTAGTTGACGTTGGCGTAAACGTTAGTATTGTGTGTAGGTATTAAATAATAAATGAATACTAAATTAATAGAGCAAATATACTAACAATTATTTGCATTAAATTACAACGGAGTTAGTTATGACTTTAGAATCAGTGGTAATTGTAGCAGCAAAACGCACCCCAATGGGTGGTTTTATGGGAGCGTTAAGTGATGCGCAGTCTACCGAGCTTGGCGCAACCGCCATTGCCAGTGCACTTGCACAAACTGGTTTAGCTAATGATGCAATAGATGAAGTAATTATGGGTTGTGTATTACCAGCAGGCCTTGGGCAAGCACCTGCACGCCAAGCGATGTTAAAAGCAGGGCTTGCACTTAGCACCGGTGCTACAACAATCAACAAAGTATGTGGCTCTGGTTTAAAAGCGGCCATGCTTGCAAACGATTTAATTAAAGCAGGCTCTATTCAATCAGCTATTGCCGGTGGTATGGAAAGCATGACAAACGCACCGTACTTTATTCCAAAAGCGCGTGGCGGAATGCGTATGGGTCACGGCGAAATAAAAGATCACATGATGAGCGATGGCCTTGAAGATGCTTACGACAACAAAGCAATGGGCTGTTTTGCACAAGACACCGCCGACGAATACGGCATTGGCCGCGAGCAAATGGATACGTTTGCACTGGGCTCATTAAGTAAAGCAAAAGCCGCAATACAAAACGGCAGTTTTGATAACGAAGTTGCCCCGCACACAATGCAAACACGCAAAGGCGATGTAACAGTATCGATTGACGAGCAACCAGGTAATGCCCGTCCTGAAAAAATCCCAAGCCTACGTGCAGCGTTTAAAAAAGACGGCACTATTACAGCGGCTAATTCATCGTCAATTTCAGACGGCGGCGCAGCGCTTATATTAATGAGCGAATCAAAAGCAAAAGAGCAGGGCTTAACACCGCTTTGTAAAATTGTAGCCCACAGCACACATTCTCAAAAACCAAGTGAATTCACAGTTGCGCCAGTAGGCGCAATGAACAGCGTGCTTGAAAAAGCAGGTTGGACTACAAGTGATGTTGATCTTTGGGAAATTAACGAAGCATTTGCCATGGTAACTATGCTGGCTATTAACGAGTTAAAACTAGATGAAAGCAAAGTAAACGTAAATGGCGGCGCATGTGCACTTGGTCACCCAATTGGTGCAAGCGGCGCGCGTATTTTAGTAACGCTTATTCATGCCCTTAAAAATCGAGGCCTTAAAAAAGGTATCGCGTCTTTATGTATTGGTGGCGGTGAAGCGGTTGCTATGGCCGTAGAAGCGTATTAACTAGGTATTAAGTAGTTATAAGAAAGCTATACGAATAACTATAAAAGCGCTGCACTAATAATACTAACAAAGCGGCGCTACTTATTTTTAATGAGAACACACAACTCACACACTAGGATTTAATCATGCACCAAGTACCACTACTTATTAATGGCGAATTTATTCAATCAGCATCAAAAGAGCTTATCGATGTTATAAACCCAGCAACTCAAGAAGTACTTGCACAAGTGCCATGTACCACCGAGTCAGAAATGGACGCGGCAATTGCCTCAGCCTCTGAGACGTTTAAAACATGGAAAGACGTACCTATTACAGAACGTGCTCGCATTATGATGAAGTACGCGGCGCTATTAAAAGAACATCACGATGAGCTTGCTACCATTATTTGCCACGAGCTGGGTAAAACATTTGAAGATGCAAAAGGCGATGTGTGGCGTGGTATTGAAGTAGTAGAACAAGCAGCTAACGCACCATCATTAATGATGGGTGAAACAATGGAAAACGTAGCCCGTAAAATCGATACGTATTCTTACATGCAGCCACTTGGCGTATGTGCGGGCGTTACTCCGTTTAATTTCCCTGCAATGATCCCACTTTGGATGTTCCCGCTGGCTATTGTGTGTGGTAACACCTTTATTTTAAAACCGTCTGAGCAAGATCCACTTACACCAATGCGTTTAGCAGAGCTATTTATTGAAGCCGGTGCACCAAAAGGCGTATTACAAGTTGTTCACGGTACAAAACCACAAGTAGACCGCATATTAGAAGATAAAGCAGTACGTGCTATTTCGTTTGTTGGCTCGTGTGGCGTAGGTGCTTATATTTATTCTAAAGGCACGCAAAACCTTAAACGCGTTCAAGCCTGTGTTGGTGCTAAAAACCACATGGTTATTATGCCTGATGCAAGTAAATCGCACGTTGTAAACAACCTAGTGGGTGCATCAGTTGGTGCTGCTGGCCAGCGCTGTATGGGTATTTCGGTTGCTGTATTTGTAGGCCAAGCGAGCGAATGGGTAGATGAAATTAAAGCAGGCTTTGAAAATGTACGCCCAGGTGTATGGGATGATGCAAATGCGGCATATGGTCCACAAACATCAAAAGCAGCAAAGTCGCGTATTTTATCGCTTATTGCCGGTGGTAAAGAGCAAGGCGCTACCTGTTTAATTGATGGCTCAGACTTTACAGTTGAAGGGTATGAGCAAGGTAACTGGGTTGGCCCAACGTTATTTACTGACGTAACCAAAGAAATGGATTTATACAAAGAAGAAATATTTGGCCCCGTACTGGCGTGTATGTTTGTAGACACGCTTGATGAAGCAATCGCACTTATTAACGACAGCCCTTACGGTAACGGCACCTCGTTATTTACCTCAAGCGGCGCAGTGGCTCGTAAATTCCAACACGAAATTGAAGTAGGGCAAGTAGGTATTAATGTACCAATTCCGGTGCCACTTCCGTTCTTTTCGTTCACTGGTTGGAAAGGCTCATTTTATGGCGATACGCACACGTACGGTAAACAAGGTATTCGTTTTTACACAGAAACTAAAACGATTACCTCACGTTGGTTTGAAGACGATATTGCTTCGGGTCCAAACATGAGCATTAACTTAAAATAATCGTAATTAAAAAATGAGTAAATAAAAGAATAATTAATAATAAAGATGGGCGCGAAGGCTACTTCACACACAACACACATAAGCTTTCGCCGCTCGTCACTAACTATTCCTGTAATGGGAAAACGACACACAACAACAAACACAACTAAAGAGGTCTCTACCATGGACTTTAACTTATCAGAAGATCAACAAGCCTTTGCGCAAACAGCACGACAATTTGCCGAGTCAGAACTCGCACCTTATGCAGCAAAATGGGATCGCGAACATATTTTTCCTAAAGACACGATTAAAGCGGCTGGCGAGCTTGGTTTTTGTGGTTTATACACGCCAGAGGAAGCGGGCGGCCTTGGTTTATCACGTTTAGATTCGAGCATTATTTTTGAGCAGCTTGCTATGGGCTGTACCGCAACAACGGCCATGTTAACCATTCATAATATGGCCACCTGGATGGTAGCAAGTTTTGGTACCGATGCAGTTAAAGACCAATACGTAGAGCAATTAGTAATGGGCGAGCTACTTGCCTCTTATTGTTTAACAGAGCCAGGGTCGGGTTCAGACGCCGCATCACTTAAAACAAAAGCCGTGCTTGAGGGCGATGAGTACGTTATTAACGGCTCAAAAATGTTTATATCGGGCGCTGGCGAAACCGAAGTATTGGTGGTAATGGCACGTACAGGCGGCGAAGGCGCCGCGGGTATTTCGGCATTTGTAGTCCCTGCCGACGCAAAAGGCGTTGAATACGGCAAAGCAGAAGAAAAAATGGGTTGGAACGCACAACCTACACGCCTAATTAGCTTTGAAGATGTACGCATACCTGCGCATAACTTATTAGGGGCTGAGGGCGAAGGCTTTAAATTTGCGATGCAAGGCCTTGATGGCGGTCGAATTAACATTGCCACATGTTCAATTGGTACAGCGCAAGCAGCGCTTAATACCGCCCGCGAATATTTAAAAGAGCGCACGCAATTTGGTAAACCACTCGCTGCGTTTCAAGCACTACAATTTAAAATTGCCGATATGAACACCGAGCTTGTAGCTGCGCGCCAAATGGTCAGGCTTGCTGCATTTAAACTTGATAACAACGACGTTGAAAAAACCACTTACTGCGCCATGGCTAAACGCTTTGCTACCGATGTTGGTTTTACCGTGTGTAACGACGCACTGCAAATTCATGGTGGTTACGGTTACATAAAAGAATACCCACTTGAGCGCCATGTACGCGATGTGCGTGTTCATCAAATTTTAGAAGGCACTAACGAAATCATGCGCGTAATTATTGCGCGCCGTATTTTAGCCGAGTCAGCAAGCGACGTTTTATAAGGAGCAATTTATGTCAGAATCTAAATCTAATCCGAGTATTGAACTTACAACCGAAGGTCATGTTGCAATTTTAACAATGTCTAACCCGCCAGCAAACACGTGGACAAAAGACACTTTAGTTGATTTAAAAAATACCGTTAACGAGCTAAACAATAATAAAAATATTTATGCCTTAGTGCTCACTGGCGAAGGCGAGAAGTTTTTTAGCGCCGGTGCCGACCTAAACGTATTTGCAGGTGGCGATAAAGGCGTAGCCGCCGATATGTCGCGTGTATTTGGTGAAGCGTTTGAAGCGCTTACTAATTTTAGAGGTGTGTCGGTCGCTGCTATTAACGGCTATGCAATGGGCGGCGGCTTAGAAGTAGCCCTTGCGTGCGATTTACGTATTGCGGAAGAGCAAGCACAAATGGCGCTACCTGAAGCTAAAGTAGGGTTATTACCGTGTGCGGGTGGCACACAAAATTTAGCATGGCTTGTAGGCGAAGGCTGGGCAAAACGCATGATTTTATGCGGCGAGCGCTTAAAAGCTGATAAAGCCCTGCAAATTGGCTTAGTAGAAGAAGTAGTTCCACAAGGTGAAAGCTTTGCTGCGGCATTAAAACTAGCCAACCAAGTGGCCGATCAAAGCCCTACCTCAGTAGCAGCGTGTAAAACATTGATTCAAAAAGGGCGTCATCAACCAATGGCAAGTGTATTGCCTCTTGAACGTGAATTATTTGTTGGTTTATTTGATACCGAAGATCAACAAGAAGGCGTAAATGCCTTTTTAGAAAAACGCCGCGCTAACTGGGTAAACGGCTAATGAGTGCTTTAACAGTATTAAATAACGCCGATGAGCCCGTGATATTTGAAACTGCAACTGCAGAAAATGGCAGTTTAATAGGGCTTATTACACTCAATGCGCCAAAAGCGTTAAATGCACTTAATTTTGAGATGATCAAATTACTTGAGCCGCAATTGCAAGCTTGGCAAGACGATGATGCTATTACAATGGTGTTGTTAAAAGGCGCTGGCGATAAAGCATTTTGTGCTGGTGGCGATGTTGTAAGCCTTCATCATGCAATGGCGCAAGGTAAACCAACAAGCCTAGTTGAAGAGTTTTTTACGCTTGAGTATAAACTTGACTACCTTATTCATACCTTTGATAAACCAATCCTTGTTTGGGGTAACGGCATAGTAATGGGCGGCGGTTTAGGGTTAATGGCCGGTGCTAGCCACCGCGTCGTAACCGAAACATCACGCATTGCCATGCCAGAGCAAACCATTGGTTTATACCCAGATGTAGGCGGCAGTTACTTTTTACATAAAATGCCACAAAGTGTTGGGTTATTTTTAGGCTTAACGTCGGCCTCTATAAACTGCGACGACGCGCGTTTTGTATCGCTTGCCGATCACTTTATCGATAGCAACAAATATGATGCCATGCTTGCGCAAATTTTAACTGCTAAGTGGGGCAAAACGGCAAGCCTAAATCATGACAGGTTAACCGATTTACTCACCGATTTAGACAACCAGTCGGCGCGTATGCCTAAAGGTAACGTAAAAGCTAACCTAAAAACGATTCAAAAACTGGGTGAGTTTACAACCTTGCAGGAGCAAGTTGATTACATTTTAGGGCTAACCACTGACGATAAATGGCTACAACGCGCTCAAAAATCACTTAAACATGGCTGCCCACTAAGTTGTGCACTTGTAAGTGAGCAATTAAAAACAAGCCAAGGCAAAAGCTTATTAGCGTGTTTTAAAATGGAGCTGGGTATGTCGGTTCGCGCTGGCGAAGTAGGTGAGTTTCAAGAAGGTGTAAGGGCGCTACTAATAGATAAAGACGGTGCGCCAAATTGGCAATACAAAACACTTAGTGATGTACCACAAACAATAATAGATAGCTTTTTTGCTAACCGCTTTGGCGAAAATCACCCGCTCAATGAGCTTGCTGTTAAATAAAATTGGTATCTAAAAGGAACAACTATGAGTAAATTAAACATAGGTTTTATTGGTTTAGGTAATATGGGTGGCCCAATGGCGGCTAACCTAATTAAAGCAGGACATACTGTGAGTGTGTTCGATTTAAACCAATCGGTCGTAAATGAGCTTGCAAGCAAAGGCGCAAAAGCAGCAGTTGATGCAAAACAGTGCGCAACTAATGCTGACGTACTTATTAGTATGTTACCTGCGGGCAAACATGTTAAGTCGTTGTACTTAGGTAATAATGACGACAAAGGCCTAATTAACGTCCTGAGCAAAAATACATTAGTCATTGATTGCTCAACAATAGATGCAGAGTCAGCCCGCATTGTAGGCAGTGCGCTTGGTGAACAAGGCATAAGCTTTGTAGATGCACCGGTATCGGGCGGCGTTGCAGGCGCAACCGCAGGCACACTTACCTTTATTGTAGGCGGCGAAAAAGCAGCGTTTAATAAAGCAAATACAGTGCTTAGTGATATGGGTAAAAACATATTTTATGCAGGCGATATTGGTGCAGGGCAAGTTGCCAAAATATGTAACAACATGCTGCTTAGCATTTTAATGGCAGGCACCAGCGAAGCACTGCAAATGGGTATAAATAACGGCCTAGACCCTAAAGTACTTAGCGACATAATGACCGCAAGTTCTGGCCGTAACTGGACGCTTGAACTTTACAATCCTTGCCCAGGTGTAATGGATACCGCACCGGCTAGTAACGATTATAAACCAGGCTTTATGGTTGATTTAATGGCTAAAGATTTAGGGCTTGCCATGGAAGCCGCGCAGCAAAGTAATTCATCAACCCCAATGGGTTCAATGGCTAAAAATTTATACACTATGCTACAGCACCAAGGTGCGGGTAGTGATGACTTTAGTGCCATTTTTAAACTGTTTTCTAAGTAGGAGCAACGCGTGGAAATTAAAAATAACACGGTAGTAATAACCGGTGGCGCACAAGGTTTAGGCTTTGCAATGGCGCAAAAGTTTGCTCTTATGGGTGCAAACATCGCTTTAATAGATATGGCACAAGACTTATTAAACACCGCATGCGAGCAGTTAACGCAGCTTGAAGGTGTCACAAGCAATATTAAAGGTTATGCCGCAAACGTAACCGCTGAGAGCGAAGTAGAAAACGTATTTAATACCATTAACAGCGATTTTGGTCACATTGGCGTACTTATTAACAACGCCGGTATTTTACGCGACGGCATGTTTATAAAGGCTAAAGACGGCAAAGTCGTTAAAAAAATGTCTCTTGAGCAATTTCAATCGGTGATTGATGTAAACCTGACAGGTGTGTTTTTAGCAGGGCGGGAAGCTGCAAGCCACATGATTGAATCAGGTAAAGGCGGCGTAATCGTTAATATGTCGAGCGTAGCGCGCGCAGGTAACATAGGCCAAACAAACTACGCGGCATCAAAAGCAGGCGTAGTGGCACTTACCACCACATGGGCTAAAGAACTTGGACGCTTTGGTATACGCGTAGGCGCTATTGCACCAGGTGTAATAAGCACCGCCATGACCGACGCCATGAAGCCCGAAGCGAAACAACGAATGCTTGCAGTAACGCCAGTAGGGCGCTTAGGCGAAAGCGACGAAATTGCCCATACCGCACAATACATAATCGAAAACGACTTTTTTACCGGTCGGGTGGTAGAAATAGACGGCGGCATTCGTTTGTAAACCGAACTGGATTAAGGTTTATTTAAAAAGCATGGCGCTTGTGGGCTGTGCTTTTTTGTTTTAAATCGGGGAGTTTATAATCTTGAAAAAGGGCTGGTAACCCCGCTGGTAATTTGTTGTAAACGCTTGCTATACATAGGATCTTTAATCATCGTTAGAAAGATAAATTTTATAAATAATATTAAGCTTTAAACGCGCACTGTTTGCACAGACAGTTGTTTGTGTTTTGTCCAATAACATTATTAAAAGTTGTTTTGGTGTATTTTAACAACGGCAATTTTATAACATACGTAATTACTTGTTTACATTGAAGTAGTTTGGTGGAATTATTAAGCAATGTAATATACGCCGTTTTGGGGTGTTATAACCCCCCAAAGTGGTGTTCAATAAGCGGTTAGGGGTTTTTATGTTTCAATCTAATATGGAGAAGTTAAGTCATGAAAGACATTGATCACCCTGTATTGTATTCAACTATGAGTACGTTGGCTTACAATATTAATAAAAAATACTATGGTGATAAACATTACTTATGGTGTACCCCTTATTTTGGTTCAGATTTTCAATCACCTCATTTCACTGTCCCTCCAAGTTCATCTCCACTTGAAATATACAACACTTTAAAAAATGAAGTTGATGGTTCTGATTTGCATAATACGAAAATAAAACTGAATCGAAGGGGCATAAGAAATGGTGCTGGTATTATGCTTAAGCTTAAAAAAATTAGCCAAGAAATTCACGATGAAATAGTTGTTATCTCAAAGCTTGCAAAAGACCAACAGTTCAAACCTTTACTTTGCGTTATATCTAGAACTGAGGCATTACCATTTTATCAAAAGGTTGATGTCAAAAAACGTGCAAACCCGATGTCACATGAGTATATAGTCTCTGATTTACCACAGGCCGCATTCGATATTATAAGGATTGGATAAGATGAATGAACTAAAAAATATGGTTTCTAATGAGTTAGTGTCTGATGCTAGATCTGCATTCTATTATTTAGGGCGTTATTTAAAACAAGCCACGATTTCTGAAGACTATGAGAAAGATATTTTTGATGATGGTTTAGAAAGTCGGCCAAATGAAGTAGTAAAAAATCTGACTATTAAACTTATTGAATTTATAGAAAATTCTCAAAAGAAGAAGTGTTTTGATTTTTCGGATAATGAATATAATCATTGGATGGATATAATTGATTCTGTAGAAAGTCAGCTTGATTCAACTCCTTCTGATGAGTTAGTTGACACAGCTAGGGAATCTATTAAAGAGCTTAGTAACCCTGAACAATATTCACAACTTTGGAAGGCAGAGTCTGAACAGCTCGAATCTAACAATATTTATGAACAATTATCAAGAATGATCCCCTGTGAAAACACTCTTGAATTTGGTTGTGGTATAGGTAATGGAACGATTCATCTTGCAAAAAACAGAGATGTATTATCTCTGGATAATAACCAAAGTCTCATAGAACAAGCTATGACACGATTAGAAAACCAAGGTATAAAGCATCAAATACATAAATGTGATTTTTTTAATATTGGTGAGACAGAAAAACAACTTATCTGTGCTTTTGAACCCAAAGTGATCGTTGGCTGGTTTATTGGATCTCATGGTGAAGATATATTTAAAAACACAAAAGAAGAGCCTCACCCGATAACAAAGTCAAAGTTATATAGAGAAAAAATCGAAGACATAATAATTTCAAGTGATGTTTGCATCGACTCTGTTGAATATATTCATTTAGCTAATAGAGGTGAATTAGTTGTTGGGTTTAGTGAAAAAGAGATATTTGATTCTCAAAAAGATGATTACGATACTCACGTATTTAAAAAAATTGGCTTTGAAGTAGTCGAAGTTAATCAAGTCGAATGGGTACGCGAAAAAAGTGAATTTTCATACGGGCATGCCCATAACCCTATTCTGGCTAAGGGTGAAAGAGTACCTGTAATTACTTCAATAATTGCAAAGAGAATTTAGCTTTTAGGTTAAAAATCAGACAACCCCTAACAAGAACATCAAACGGAAAATTTACAGTTTGCTGCGCTCGTACCTCGCACATTTTAGCCAACTATAATTTTCCGCTTATGTAAGCGTTGAGGCTGTAGAATTACTCTTTTTAGGAACGTATCCAACTATTCTTGGTTGGTTGCTTTTTAATCTTGAATCCATCTGTTCGCTGTGATCTAATAGATATTATTCACCCACGGTAAACTGTTATGGCTAACTACAAGCCTGACTTATCCTGTCAAAATAAATTCATTCCTATCAATTTCGCTGAGCAAATTTTGCCTGGTACATTTGAATATGCCCTTTGTTATATCATCGAAAATAAACTCGATTTATCGGGCTTTGACGCGTGGTACAACAATGAAAAAACGGGCGCTGCTGCGTATTCG
>NZ_JARDAK010000012.1:0-147064 GCF_056470645.1 Pseudoalteromonas sp. TP27
TAGCAGGTACAACAGTGCTTTTGGATAAAAGTAAAATGGAGAGAGCGGGAGGAAATAGATATGTTTTAGACCTCCTAAAAAAAGATTATCCGCAGGCGGCTGAAACAATAAAGAAGTTAAATGATTCGGTATCGCAATTAAGGTGTTCGCGAAATAAAGTAGCCCATCAAGAGGGCTATTCGAACAAAAATCTTATTGTTATTCAAGCTATGGAAGGTCCTTCAGATGAATTTTCATCCGAAATAGAAAAAGTGATGTCAATGGAAAACATAAAAAAGATAGTGCGTGAAGACATAGCTTCTAATTTTCAGCCAATAGTACCAGTCATGAATAATTTAGTGACAAACCTAATTAACAGCTTTGCAGTTATTTATAAAAGCATAGTGAAAGACAGATAACATGCACGTGCAAGCGACTGTATTTTACGCCGCTTGATGAGGGCGTTGAGGCTGTAGAATTACTATTTTTAAAGAAAATCAGTCCGTTTTATGGGTTCCAAATGCATTACCTAATGCTTTAAAAACGCTTAGAGTTAATTATAGGAGCTCGTTTTTAATTGAATTTGGCTGTTGGAGTTATTCTACAGTCTCGTTACCTGCACCTGTTTATTCACATAGAAGACTCTCAATTCTAATTGACAATTGTGAATGTCAATCTCTTTTTAAATCAATTGCTTGGTTTTTTTTGAAGGTTAGAGCTTATTACTTTATCAATATGGTTTTGCATAACTTGTTTGAACTCTTTAAAAATGATAATAGCAGCTAAACAGAAATCTAAAATCATACCTATCTAACTGCTATTTATTTGAATCTTAAAACTAATTCTTAAAACTAGTTATGACACACTAATTGGTATGTATGAATTTCTTTTTTGCTGCTACCCCATTTTAATGACCATAGCTCGCTGTTATCAACTGGGCAACTTGAAATGTAGTTGACGATGTCATTAGCCTTCTTTGTACTGTCACGGACATCTGATGCAATTGATAAGATCGTAACTTCGGAATGCTTTAAAGCGTATTCAACCTCTCTTCCACTAACTGCACTTCCTTCTCCGGTCGTAAGAATTACAGCTGTATAATGTGATTTTGCAATAGTCTTTTTTAAAGTATCAATTTCTGAGTACATCCAATCGTAGTATGTATTTGCAAGTGAAATTTCGGAGTTTGGAATATCTTCAGCAGAAATAAGCTTTCCAAATTTGAAAGATGAATTTAACATTGAATTTTTCAGCGCTTGCATGATTTCCATTGGCACATTTGGAGTGGTGTCGTAACCACGCACCTTGTGGCCATATTTCTGGGCTTTTTGAGATGTAACAATTAACACTTTATGGTGTATTTGCGAAAGTTTATCTGCTAGCTCTTGGACAACACGTGATTCACCTGATCCCCCTTTGGTTCTTAGGACACTCATATATATAACTGGTGCAAGATCGGTAAATTTATTTGCTAAGGTTTTGAGATTAGGTAATTTTTGTTTTGGTGTAGGCATGAAATCCTCTTTATTAATTTAAAGACAGGATACAAGAGCCTAGAATTGATACTAAAAAGTAGCTACCCCTTTAAAAAAAGGAGTCCTAGGTCTCTTTAGTATCGAAATCTGAATTGTAAGTTACTACAAGCTATTAGAGCTTGAGTTTATACATTAATTGAAAGAGGCCTTTTCATCAAGGTTTATTTGGCTTGTGCTCCTAGTCCAGTGTTAAATAAAACTCGGTATAGCTAATAAAAAATAGTTGTACAACGATTTCAACACACATAGCTTGGTGGCAAACAGTGGGATTTGGTAGTAAGTGGATGCAGGTTAGCTTTGGGTGTACCAAAAACATTTGATTTATGCCACGATACTTACTGTAAGGCATGTTGGTAGTAACTTAGTA
This sequence comes from Pseudoalteromonas sp. TP27, assembly GCF_056470645.1. NCBI lineage: Bacteria > Pseudomonadati > Pseudomonadota > Gammaproteobacteria > Alteromonadales > Pseudoalteromonadaceae > Pseudoalteromonas > Pseudoalteromonas sp. TP27. The sequence goes on from NZ_JARDAK010000012.1 coordinate 1,882, forward strand.
AACTTAATTGTTAGTAACGCCTATCTGCGATGCCTCATTTACTAAAAGTCTATATCCAAACTGGAGGGAGATTATTAACATTGCCCAATCAGATCCAACTTTTTATTGCGACTCATCTCACTGCTGCTGTAGGTAGATCCCCTTGTTGATATTCAATGCTCGAATATCAGCTGCTTTAAGCAGCACAGCATTTGCACTCTCATGGGCAAGCGTCTCTTATCCTACCATCCCCATGACAGCCCGTTTGTTCTGAGACGTATCTGGCTCAGAACCGGAAGGCTAAATATTATGAGGTTATTTTTCTCAAATCTCATTCTTGCTTTTGATTATACGAATATAAGCATAGAGCTCAAGGGGTTAATTTGCTTAAAAATATGTTGTTATTTGTTTTTCCCTGTTACGCAGGAGATTTTGCAAAATTAAAAATATTGGTTAGTTTTTTAATTTAAGTAGTTTAAGAGTTGTTGTATCTGATGGACTAATACTTACTAGTATAGTCAGCCACCTAAAAACAATCTGGCTATGTATTTACTCTAGACCATTCTTCCTTAGCTTTAGCCCTCTGAGCATCAATATACTCAGCTAGATCATTTAAGTGAATGTAATATGGTGCTTTTGCCGAGCTTCCTATTTTGAATGTAGGAATTGGCAGATCCTTTGCTTTGGCTTTATTCATCGATTTGATTAAGTTCTATTAGTCTAACCTGAAAGATCAAGTTAAGACTAATTCACATTACTTAAAATCGTTGTACAACGATGTATATGGATTAGAACCAAAGCGACAGTCTGACACGGTGTCAGACTGCTAGTTTATGGTTCAACTTATAACTACGATAACTCTTATTAGTCCCCAATGTTGTTGTGATTGGAAAGTGTTGGTAATTCTGTAATTGAGCTGGCGCTTTATTTTGAACCGAGAATTGAAATCAATTTTAAATTCAAGGCATTACTGTTGACTAAAATCGTTGTACAACGATTTTAGTCAAGTTAAAACTGAGGTTACAGTCTGACACGTTGTCAGACTATTAGTTAATGATTCAACTTGTAACTTCGATAACACTTATTAGTTCACATTGGGTTGCATGTTTAGTGGTTATCATTAACTAAAGTCATTATGCAACGACATGTAGTTAAGTTAGAACTGAGGCTACAGTCTGACACGGTGTCAGACTGTTAGTTTATGATTCAACTTATAACTTCGATAACACTTGTTAGTTCACAGTGGTTTTTGAAAAGCGTTGGTGATTTTAGAATTGAGACTGATCTTGATTGTGAACCGCGAATTTAAAGCAAGTTTGTATACCCAAGAGGTTATCATTATTGGATCCAATAGTTGTTACTAATTAGATCTTCGTGAACAAAACAGTAGGATTAGGTAGTAAAAACCGTGTTCAACGTCCACGTTTAGCTTAAAACTGTCAAGATTAGGTAGTAAAAACCGTGGTCAGCACGCATATTCAGCTTAAAAAGGACTGGATTAGGTAGTATAAACCGTGTTCAGCGACTACGTTTAGTTTAAATGGGTGGGATTAGGTAGTAAAAACCAAGAGCAAAGTATGGGATAATCTCCAAAAAGGTGGGGTTAGGTAGTAAAAATCCAATACCAAAGAGTTATCTGCTACCAAAACAGTGGGGTTTGGTAGTAACTTAGCAAACTTACTTATTAGCAGATCCTATCTGTGATGCCTCACTTCTAAAAGTCTATATCCAAACTGGAGGGAGATTATTAACATTGCCAGTCAGATCCAACTTCTTATTGCGACTAATTTCACAGCTGTTGTAGATGGGATTTAAGTAGCACTACATTTGCACTTTCATGGGTAAGTACCTTCTGCCTTATCACATAGGAGGTTATGAAACAGTAATAGTCATTTGTTATTACTATTGCTTGGATTTAGCCAGTGTAAGAATCGTTGTATCTGATGGGCTAATGCTTACTGCATAGTCAGCTACCTAAAAGGTAGCTGACTTACAATCTGGCTATGTATTTACTCTAAACCACTCTTCCTTAGCTTTAGCTCTTTGAGCATCAATATACTCAGCTAGATCATTTAAGTGAATGTAATATGGTGCTTTTGCCGAGCTTCCTATTTTGAATGTAGGAATTGGCAGATCTTCTGCTTTGGCTTTATTCATAGCTGTACGGAGCGAACAGCCAAAATAGTCATCACAAACCTTACCCAAAGGGATAATGGCTTCTTCAAATTGAGCAAGTAGCATAAATACTGTGTTCATAATCTTTCCTAAACCGTTAAAGCTCATAAAGAGCCAAATCAAAAATGAGGGTTTGGTAGTCAAAGGAAAGTGCTAGACAGGTATGTTGAAGGAGGCTAATGAATCTCAGGTTATCGCAACGCAGTCTGGGTTACGGCCTATGTGACTGGAGAAACATTCACCAAGTTGAATTTCTAAGAAATGCGTCAACTTTGGCTACGAGTAAATAGTATATCTGTATAGTTGGTTATATCAACTTATATAGCGTTACCTTTTAAATATAGCCATCAACTATCCCATCGGGCTTCTCATAAAACTAATAAAAACATGTCAAAATTATTAGTTTTTTATAGCTATAAGCTAAAGAGTTGAAATTATTTTCAGCTTTTTCTAAGCACTTTATTTCTAACGTAATTGACTGCGTTGCAGTCTATTACGCCCTAATAAAAACTAAAAATATCGCTATATATCATATGGTTAAATCGAATCTGTAGTTGTGGGTAAGTGAGTTTATGTGCTAATTTTAAAGGGTTATGTGTGTAAATTTAGTTTTCCATAAAGCAAAAGGCTATTTATCTGCGTGTAGCATTAGTGATTAGGAGAGGTGGGAGTTCCTAGTCAAATATTAATTCATATTTAAGGTAAGTAGTAATGCACTCTAATCCGTTACAGAAAGACATGAACCAAACAATGCTACTCGAACTTGAGGCAGCTCTAATTGGTGAAGATAAAGCTGTGGCAATTTTAAAATCGGCTAAAGATTTTGTTGAATCTGGTGTATGTGATAACCCGTTGAAAGCGCTATTGGGGCATCATTACCGAAACTCCAAAAAAGCGTTTCAAGAATACCTGATCGATAAAGCTGGTGGCAGTTCAGCAAAAGTTGGGACGGCAAGAGTAAAGGCATCAATGCTAAATAAGGCCAGTGAAGCGCTAATTCCAATTAAGCATAAATTTGCTAGGTTTAACTCTCAAAGCATTTTAAAGGCGGCGACTATAGAGCCTATGAATATTGATGAGCTTAAAAAACTCACAGAGCTTCATGATATATATAATGCGTTAGGGGAGCACTACTTTTCGGATTTAACATATCGGGACAAGGACGCTGCTTTTTCTGTTATCACACAGGATTGTCTTTCGAAAAATCATTTTGCTCGAGTTCGTGAAAAAAGAATTAAAAATTTTACTACTAAAACACATGGTAAAGCAGCTGAGAATATTATTAATGGATGGACTAAGGTAGAGGCGCATTTCTCGCTGCCAGAAGGTCTCATCACTCGCTTCATACCTAAAATGATCCACATACCACAACGTAAGTCTTGTCCGAATGGAACGAAGAAGCCGAGTGAGTTATTAGACTTAGGGAAAAACGCTGAAAAACACTTTATGACTTTAGCTAGCTATTTTATGCAACCAATGACAGTTGATGAGATTCTTGAAACCCATCATCATATGCAACTAGCGAATAACTTTTTAAGCACCGCTCAGTTCAAATCCCCTAAGAAGTATTGGAGTACTAATGGTCGTGGAGATACGCCGACGGTTGAGATTTGGCGCAATATCTTGCGTAATTTTTCAACTACGTTTGTTAAGTGCGGGCTAATACAGTCAATAGAAGAATTTGATTTTTCCATGCTATTGAACGGGCGTAATTTACAGCTTTTTTATGATTACCATACTAATGGCATCTGGGTTAATAGCTATAATGATATTATTAATCAAGCCGAGTATAACCAGCGCCGTGCTCTCAAGGTAAAGAGTATAGTAGAGTATGATTTTCTAGGCGGAGACAATCATAAGCAAGCAAAGAAATGCCTAATGAAGCTGCTGGTATTAATTAAATCTCCAAATATTTCGTTAGTCCCTTACTTACCAATGTTCTACTTTATCCCGAGCTCTCCAGCTAAAAATTTACAAGAATACTGTTTTGATATTAGTAAGCTGGTAAGTAAAGTGGAGGGCTTGATAACACTAATTAATTCTAGTGGCGAGGCTAACCCTAGTGACGGGAATCGTAATATCAAGTGGTTAATAGACACTAGTTACCGTGCCAACAAAGGCCTTCAAGGCGGCGTTGAAGATGGGGTCATAGAGTATCAAAAAATAGTTAGAAAGTTTGAAGAGTTAGCTTATGAACCATGTAGTAATGGGGATGACCGACTAAGGTATTTATCTATCGCATTAGCGATGAGGATTGCTTTGGTTAATCCACTTAGAATTAGTAACTTTGAAGACTTAATCGCTGAACCATACAGAACAGTTGAAGAAGCTGCCAATTCTAAAGCCGCTGCTCTGATATCAAATGCCGATGATAGTTATAGTACCTTTATTCCTTTGCCGCTCGTTAAAAATAGAGCTCACCTTGGCAAACATGCTAAAGGCATTGAAAACAAATTACCTATAGCGCTAAGCGACAAAATTAATGAGTTCATTGAGCAAAGAGCGCTTCATTACCATGGTATGGACAATAGGTTATTTATCTGGAATGGCATAAACAGCCGTGGTGGCTTACGAGTTAATATGTCGGAACAGACTTATCGTGTGATTCAGCTAATATGGCCTGAACGGGATTGGATCGTTAAGGGGATCAACCCTCATGCTTTAAGGCATTTTGCTGCGACTTACTATCTATCAAAAAATCGCCAAGATTACGCTGGATTATCAATACTGTTAAACGATAAGGAAGAAACGGTACGTAGCGTCTACGCAAAGTTAGACCTTCACTCGATTCAAGAAGATATTATGCGGCATGGGGAAGCGTGCTGTAATTTCTGATATTGCCTTAGGTGTAGTAACCCATACTCGATCTTACATTTACTGGTTAGCCATGACTAAATTGTTCAGTGGGTCTGCTGGTATCGGCAAGTCACAATTGGACAAAATGAGCTTTAAACTGAGGGCGGCTTTGTGACAGAAGCTGTCGTTCAGCTAGTTTATCAAATGACTAATAAAACTAAAATAACGGACATTTAACCTAACTCACATTTGGACAGAAACGTGTCAGGGACTTTTCTAAATTAGCAACGCACAGATAGCAATACGTACGGCTGTGTTTATCAGACCTGTTTATTCAATAACTTTATCGAGTCCGTTCAAAAGTACCGTTCACATCACGCGTGTAACTTTCCCGTGTGCAATTCGTTATTAGCGCTTACATGGCAAGGCCTCTAGGTTAATACGACAGTGTAACCTAGAGTGCCGCCGCACCTGTTTTTAATGTGAAATGGTAGATACACCGGCAATTATTTTAATAAATACTCACCTTTTGCTTATTCGTAAAAGTGCTATGCGTTAAATTATGATTAAGCGGAACTAAGGCGACAGGTTAATTTTTTCAGCGCCGCAGATAGTTAAAAAATTTTGTTAGTATCAAAGAAACATAAAAAATGAAGGTAACCAGGCACGAGGCCTGGTTGAAAATCAACGATAGTAAAATGGCATGGATGCCACGTTCTAACCGCCAATCTTTTACGGCAATTTAAGATTACACTGCGGTTGGGGCACTATCAATATTAATGAGCACGCGAATGAAAATAGATATTCATTATAAAGTGAAAGTAGAAGGAAGGTTTTCTATTAATTTAATTTCCCTAATTTCTGTAGCCCAATTGGTTATAAGTTTAATAGGTTAATTGTTAGGTAGGGGGTATTGCAGGTCAAAGTGTGATACCCCATTATTTTAGCCGCTAAAATTAAAGTTTCACCGGTGAAACTCAGTTGTTGGATGAAGGTCTTGTGTTTGATTTTCTGCTATCAGTTAACAAATATAAAAATTAATTATTTATCATTATGTTTTCATTTTTTGACAATGCTAAAGGCGTGAACTATAAATACCTTTCAATTGATATTAAAAGGGAAATTCAAGGACTATGAAAATAAATTTAATTAATTGCCTGCTATCTGTAGTCATAGCAACTGGTGTAAGTAATATGAGTTATGCTGAGGAAGTTCCGCGCAGTCAACAAGTAATTACCTCCCTTCCTGTACTCACTAGTCAGAATGCTCCAGCTCCTGCCGAAATCAAAAACATCCGCATGGAGTCTGAATTAATGGCTCGAGCATCAGCTCCGCCGCTATCTTCAATGTGGGTATATGCTGTTGGTTCAACTGATTGTGGGTGGGAGTCCACTGTTGGTATGACAACAACTGCATGTGATCATGGGGGAGAGCAGCTGCGTACTGCTGTTTTAGAAATTGGTTATGGTTATAATCATATTGCTTGGATGAACGGTGGGTTACTTCCGAGTTCCACAATGTACTCAAGTACGCCTGTTTGTGTGACTGGTAGTAATTACACATGGCCTTGTACCGCTGGGCAAACTGTCGTGGGTTTCCTCAATGAATACAATGTCGATGGTCATCAAAACGGATTATTCAAATACCAAAATACTTCGACTAATTCGCCATGGAATACTATGTCAGTCCAGATCAGTATTCTTTGATTTATTAATGATGTAGGCCAGACATTCTGGCCTTTTTATATTTCTAAATACGAATGTTAACACCAGTACTTTTGTCTTGCATGATAGACATAGCTGATTCTAACATCTTCAAAGTAGTCTCGTCATTGCGTGACAGTGCGCCTTGGATGCCATCACGCGTTTTTTGAATGAAGTTATATCGTGTTTCATCACTGTGTGCACCTGCCAGTTCGCCTCCATTTACGGGTATTTTCATAGTCATAGCCATGAAAGGCCTGCCGTCATCGAGAGACATTTCTCCATTGCGGATTTGAGTGTTGGCCCAGTCCCGCATTTCTTGCCGGGTCATACTAGTGAAATCCGCCTGTTTTGTGCTGCTGTCAGTCTTATCATTGTCTGTTTGTGCTGCTGTTAATGCAGCCGAAAATGACGTTGAGGCCTCTGTTGAAGGCTTGGTACGCTGGTTCCCATTAAAATAATGTACGTTTGCATCAACTCGCATAGGTTCTTTTCCTTAGTATGATCGTATGAGTGATATTAACTGCAAAACCTGCGCCATAATTATACACTTATAGTCTTTTGAAAACGCCTTTAAAAAGTTTATTTAAATTAAGTTGTTGAAGGTAATTCATCGTAAAGTGAAAAGCTTAATACAGAGGTGTTGGACGGCAAAGGCTTTCCGGTAACTGGAATATTTACTAATAGGCTTGGCTCATAGGCCTTAAATTATTCAGGATAAAGCCTAATAAAAGAAGGTTTTGAAATAAGCAATATTAAAGTGAAATATTGGGATCGAGATTGATACAAAGATGAGGGATATAGAAATCAATATCCATTTCAATTTTTTGATTTCTTTTAAGTGATTTGCATTTTTAAGCGATTCATTTAGCCGCTGAATATTTAGTTCAACTTCGTGTACAGTCTCCTGAGAGACGAGCGCTAAATCTTTAATACTATCAACAGAGCTTTTTAAGTTTTTCTCTGTTGCTAGTATATGAGTATCAACGCTCTTAATTTCCAGTGATTTCTTCACATATTCAGATAAAGAAATACCTTCCTTTTGCGCCTCACTACTTAAAGACTCTTTTAATTTATCGTCAATTCGGATGCTTAGAATAGCCATTCTAAAATACCTCTGATGTATACGGGTGTAAACAAAGCGTATACGCCTATTTTTAAAGGCGCAACAGGTTATTTTAGATGAAAACTGTGTATGACAAAATGAGATAATAGGCACGCTGTCGAATGTATACAGGGGAGGATTTGTTACTAGGTGGTGACAATAATGATATTCTTTATGGTGGACAAGGGAATGATCGTCTTTGGGGAGGAACTGGTGATGATAGCTATGTAGGTTATGTAAGTGACTCTGGTATAGATACGATTAATGATGACAAATCTCCTACAGGTCAAACAGGTTATGGTGGTGGAAACGATAAACTGTTTATGCAAGATGTTGCGTTGGCTGATTTATTTGTTACTCAAAGTGGCAATAATTTACTAATTACCACTAATGCTGATGCTGCTGATGGTACTATGGATTCAGGGATTGTTATTGAAGATTTTTTCCTTGGTGGCAACAATGTCATTGAAGAAATCATTACTTCTGATAATTACGTCATAGATACAACAGGTTGGCTATAAGAATAAATGTTCTTATTTTGACTTGGAGTGACTATTAATATAGTCACTCTTATTAATGTTCTGGTCAACTTCAGCCGGACACTTTTCTTAAATAATTTTCATACTCCGCTGGTAATTTAACATTTTTTTCTGAGTGCAGCCTTTCAGGATTTTAACACTTCATATATTCAGCAACATCACTTTTCATGGGTTCACGAGTTGGTTGAGCAACTTTGAGTAACCAATCATGTTTCAAACTACCAAAGAATCTTTCAATAACAGTATCCCAACAAATACCAACATCCATACTTGCTCGCATACCAAATTGCTTTATTCACTTATGATATCGCTTACTCATATGCGTTGAATCTAACCATAAGGCTAGATTACATTACTAATCAACAAAAATTCGATTACATGCAAAAAGAACAAAACACTTTATTGATGTAAATTTATTTTATCGATGTAAATTATCTAATAGCAATGTAATTGTCAGCCGTTCATAAAACCAAAGCCGCACGGCGCTCAGTACAGCGAAGAAAAATACATGCACAAACTGAAAACCCAACCCCCCAAAATGATCGAATAGCAGATGTGGATTTTGATGATATTACTGAAATTGAAATAGAGCCGTTCGATGAAATGGATGACTGGTCATGAGCTATAAGCATTTAAGTGAGCAAGCCATTGAGCAATTAACGCTTGATGATGAACTACGAATTGAAAAAATTCGTTCTGATCGTTGGATTGGCTACCCTAAAGCAAAGTCTGTACTGACAAAGTTGGATGACCTAATGTCGTACCCACGAATTGAGCGAATGCCCAATATGCTGATTGTTGGTGATACCAACAATGGTAAAACAATGCTTACTAAACGATTTTTGAAACAGTACCCAGCTAAAGATAATCCTAATGGTGATGGAGTGCTTGCACCTGTATTATTAGTGCAAGCGCCTCCTGTTCCCGATGAGGGACGTTTTTATAATGCAATACTGGAGTTACTATTTGCGCCATATAGGCCAAGTGAACGAGTTGATAAAAAGCAATTTCAAGTGATCAAATTATTGCGCTACATTGGTACAAAAATGTTGGTCATAGATGAAATTCATCATATCTTGGCGGGTAATTTAAATCGACAACGTGCATTTTTGAATGTACTTAAATACCTTGGTAATGAGTTACAAATATCAATTGTTGGGGTTGGGACTAAAGACGCGTTTAGGGCGTTGCAGTCAGACCCTCAATTAGCTAACCGTTTTGAGCCAGTATTATTACCTCGATGGGAGTTTAATCAGGATTTTTTAAGGTTACTAGTGAGTTTTGAACGTATGTTGCCATTAAGAAAGCCCTCAAATTTACATGCTAAAAGCTTAGCTATGCAACTATTCTCAATGTGTGAGGGCTATATTGGAGAGCTTTCACGATTACTTAATGATGCAGCCGTTTATGCGGTTAAAAATAATATAGAAGCAATCACACCAATAGTATTAGATAAAATAAACTGGGTAACACCTTCACAAAGAAAGCGTCAGTTAGACAAGGCAATTTAAATGTTGTCTGGAAAATTATAGCCAGCTCATCCGCACCCATTACCAGGGGAGTGTTTATCTTCATGGATGGTGCGAACTGCACATCACAATGGCCTGAAAGTACAAAGCTTTGGTCATTTTGCTTTTAATAAGCGTTATGAACTTTGGAATAGGGATATAGATAGGCTAGCGCCTGAAAGGTTGTTAGAGCAGATGTCAGTAAAAACGGGGGTAACACTTAGGGAAGCAAAGAAAACAACGCTAAGTCTATTTGAGGGGCGTTTATTTGAGTCTACAAGCCTGTCAGGTCAGCTACGCTGGATAACACCGCTTAAATTATATCATCGTACTCATACAGGTTTTGGCATGCAGTATTGTCCCCTATGCTTAGCTGAAAGTACAGACGCTTATTATCGAATTGCTTGGCGAGTGGCTTTTTATACTTTTTGCCCAAAACACTTAATACTCATGGAAGATAGGTGTAGACATTGTGGAATGGCAGTTGCTTTTCACCGAATAGAGCTTGGAAAATATCACCAGTTAGATGCTCCAGATCTAGCGGTGTGTTGGAAATGCGGGGTAAGTTTAACTGATTTCACTCCTATTCCTGTTAATATTTGGCACCAGAACGTACATCGAAGGTGGAAATGGAAGTTAGCGGTATTAGACCGTGGTTTTGTTAATTCAGGTCAAGTAAAAACTCAGAGGCTTAATTTACTGCATCAGCTTTGTAGAATTATTGCCTCACACTCATTGGCTCCCGATTTACAACAATACTTATGTGACAAAACAAATATGCCGTATCAACATATAAGTGATGTAAAAATAGCATTTGAGCAGCGCTCTTTATCTGAGCGGCATTATATTTTAGAGCTCGCATGGTGGTTAATCGAAAAATACCCAAGGAAGATAAATGAAGCCATTAAGTATAAAAAACTACGCCCACATTACCTCTACAAAGATATGCCGAGTCTAAGATTTAAGTAATGCTTATTATCTATGTATATTAAGTTAATTTTTCTTATTAGAAACAACTAAAGTAAGATAATAACCTGCCGATAACTAGTAATAAATAACGAACAAGGAAAATGATATGAAAGTTAATTCAAATGATACTAATCTAGCATCGCAGTTTATATCGAACGGTTCAGAAGTGAAAATTAATAAACCTGTAAATGGTAAAGAACAAATAAATAGTGAAATGGAGCGACTAGCTAAGGACATATATCATAATGATCAGCCTAAAGAGCCTAAAGCGACCTATGATAAGCCAATGAATATATCAACAAATAATGTTGTATCAACAAGGGAAGCAGAAGAAAAAGCGTTAAATAATATTCGAATCGCTACTGTGAATCTTTATATGCCGGGTGGTGAAGTTTCCAACTCTGTTGAAAAAATGTTTACTCAGTATGACAATATTGTGGCTGAAATAGCGGCCGAACAACCATCATTAGCGAATAAAGACTGGGGGATATCAATCAGTCAATCAGGTGAGCTAGAAGTTACAGGTTCTATTAATGATAAAGAGAAAAGTCTGATATCTGAAAAATTAAATGACAACGGGGATTTTGTGGCCGCAGCTAACGAGTTTAAATCGAGCTTTCTAGAGCACATTGACTTGGGAGTTAGGGGGTGGTCAAGTTACGACGTAAACGAAGATAATTTCTCAAAAATATTTGATTTAAAAGAAATTCTGGATAATTCACAAGGAGGAGAAAGCTTTAAACAGGCTTGGAATAAGGACTTTAGTTGGCTTGAGTTAAACGATAATATCTCATCTCAACTTAGAAGAAATGCAGAACGAGAGTAATTTATTGCGAAAGGGCCTCATTTAGAGGCCCTTTTAAATTATGAAGGTTCGCTAGAAATTAAATCCTGATCGCAAATATGACCAAAATATACATATGGCACATTATCGCCACCTATCCCAATAGTGTCTATTTCTCCATTTTCATCAAGGCCTCTATTTGTTGGTATTACAATTTGCCAAGCACCAACTTCGACATCTGATTCCCAAACATTTTTATACCCCAAGCTATATTCCGTATGTAAAATACCCTTAACATTCGGAGTGCAAGAGTTTAAATTTATTTGATCTGATATCTTTCCGTTAGTATTTGATAACGCTTGATATGAGGTTGAAGTATTTGCTTGATCTTCAACATCTTTAATGAAATTAAAATAAGCAATAGCTCCTTCAATTGGCGCCCCTGTTGAATCACGTAATACCAGTGACCAATTCAATCTGTTGTATGCTTGTGTAGTTAGATAAGGTTGACTGTATGCTATTAAGGGTATTCTATTTACATTACTTTCACCAGAAATAACATCATTAGTAAATGAAGTCACTATTGATGATGTTGTCAACGTGTAATTGTTACTGGGATCAGCTGGTAGAGCGGTATTAGCTCTAACTCTTAAACTAATCGACTGGTTTGCCTGAAGGTTTGATAATAAATAATTATTATTTGCTACTAAAGGAGTCCAGCCATTGTTATTTATCTCAAAGATAAACTCGTCACTAAGAGTTTCATCTAATAAGCGTATAGATATATCTTGCCCTCTAACGACTGTAAACTGATAGTAATCAATATCATTTATACTATCCTAATATAGACCCTGTATCAGCTAATCAGTTCTCAACCACTCAAAATCATGGCGGTGGCCAAGTTAGAGTTTATGTATTTCAGTTCGGTTACGGTAATACAAACAACGCAACGTTTGCAGGTTCTAGTGTATCTGCCACATCTAGCACTCCTAGATGTGGAGCAAACCTAAGTACTTGTAGTGCAGGCCAAACAGTTACTGGATTCCTCCATCAATTCGATTTTTTTGGCGCATCAAATATAAGTGGTACTGTTAATGTTTCAGCAAATTCGATAGCATCACCATTTGGTTTTTGGAGTGATTCTGTTTTCGTTCAATAATTAACACACAAGAATTAGAGCACAACCCATGTTCACAATGACACACGAACATGGGTATTTAACCAATAAGTTTTACAATATCAAACACTCTAGACTTAGCTTCAATTGCATTTCTCATTTGAGCTGACCCGTCACTATGTAATTTTAGGCTTTCCAATTCCTTAGTCACGTGAGCTACATAATTAACTTTTTCATCTAAATTAAAATCAATACTTGGTGGTGTATACATATCAAGCATTTGACCGCTAGAAATTAACTTATTGTCATAAAGCTCTTTAGCCATTCCCATTACTTCATTTCCAGAAATATTGGTCATATCGTATTTATTTGCAATTTCTTGCCATTTAGCTTCAGCATTGCGACCGGCAGAGCTGATTGAAACGGTGTCTGTTTCGGTTTTCTTGGTTGTGTTAGTAGCCTGTCCATCATTTATTCTTGTGCTTAACGCGCTATGTTGGGCTGACTCAGCATGATTAACATACGGTGTATTAGTAATTTGCATATTTGCTCCCTTATTAAATATTGCAACGACAATGCTTATATCAGAGCAAGTAGCAGGCCAACAAATCGAAACCTGTTATTTGCAACAGGTTTTTTAGAAGTATTAATACTAATCTCACAAACTAAGTGATCATTTATATGGGTTAAAACCACTAACTACTGCGTTATTTATTTAATTATTAGAACAGCTAGTTATGTAAAAAAGCCTTGTGTTTAATGATTTTCCTCCGCCTAAAATAGATCACTTAATTAATGAAAGTGGTATAAGCACGAAAGTACACATCGAGGTAGAAATGTCAGTGATTTTAGCCAACAGAAGCGGCAAATGGGAAATAGTATGGTTTAATAACGGCAAACTATTGCCGATTAAATAAGGGGATAATTAAGTATTCATTTAAATCTCGAATGAATGAGATCTAGCCTAGCGATAATTTTGTTGCTTCAGTTGATACTTTTTCAAATACATCATTCAATATTCTATAAATCGTAGCCGAACCCAAGTCATAATCTTTTGCCAATTGACCAATGGGTACACCTTCTTTCCTTTTATTATAAATTTCTAAATCTATTTCATCGGTTCTTTTTGTTGGTCGACCAAATTTAACGCCGTGCTCTTTAGCTTTAGCAATACCCTCTAGTTGCCGCTCAGAGCGTAAATCAGTTTCAAATTCGGCAATGGCTGCTAACATGTTAAACATTAACCTTCCAGTGGGAGTAGATGTATCAATTGCTTGGTCAATTACTACTAGATCAATATTTTCTGCCTGAAAGCGCTCCGCAACTTGTGATAAGTGAATAACGGAACGCGCAAGACGGTCTAATCTGGTGATAACAAAAGTGTCCCCTTCCCGAAGATAATTCATGCACTTTTGAAACTCTGGTCGAGCCGCTGTTTTACCACTTTGCTTTTCATGATAAATTTTATCGCAGCCAACTTGATTTAACTTATCAAGTTGCACTTCTAAACTTTGACCTGTTGAGCTTACTCTCGCGTATCCAATTTTTGACATTTTTTTATCGTATACTTTAAGATGTTTTGATAAAAACATTATGAGAGTACTTTTGATAATAGTCAAATATAGTTATCATAAAGTATAGCTTTTTGTAAACTAACTCAATAAAGGATTTTAAGTTATGAAATATTCACATTTACTCCCTGCAACAATGTTTGTTGTTGCTGCTGCAAGTTTTTCTTTCAATGCAATCAGTGCTGATACTTCGGTTACAGAGTCATCTTCGATTCAAGTACAAGAGCAACATGATCAAGTTGCATCATTGAATTCTATTCTTGATTTTGAAGAAGCAGCTAAAAATGAGCAAACAACCAGTGAATATGAACGTTGTAGCCCTACAATTTACACTAGATACACTAGTCTTAAATTGGAGCAGACTCGAACTATTGCAAGCTTTACTTATGATGGTGGTAATTGCCGTAGATACGGTTTTGCAATTTTAAGAAACTATGACGGACATGATTTCAAAGTGACTTTGGTTGATAGCAATGGAGATAGAGTTGCTGGCGGATATAGCGTAGCAGTTTCCACTTCTATCTTTAATGCAGGCACTTATTATTGGGAAGTTGAAAATAAAACAACAACTGGATCTACTTATGGTGGAATTACTTATGAAGTAAGATCTGGTGGCTAGTTAAACTTTCTATTAACGACTCAGCCCTATGAGTCGTTAATAGAAAACAATCTAAAATAAAAGCTTAAGTTTTATAAAATTATGTCGATAAAAGAAAACGACATATGAAAAAGGATTTTTATGAAAATCAGCACCAATCTACTACCTACTCTATTTGAAAGTAAAATATCTATTTTTACAAACAGTGATGATGAAAAAATAAAAAGCTTTTCTACTAAAACAAGCGAAAGTGGCTTAAAAATTAATATAAACACAACTCACCTTGATCCTAAAGTTAAAGAAAAAAAAGACAATAATGCTTTTGATTCATCATTAATTGAGGGAAGTGCATATGAAAAAGTATTTAAAAAAGAAGAGCTCAACTTTTCTAATATGAGTATAAAAGAACTTCATAGTATTGTTAAAAATGTGAATGAAATGGAACGAGAATACACACAAAAATACGATAGTGATGAACCAGTTAGATTAGGTAAGTCAGGAAACCCCATAATATCCAAAAAAAGAGAAGATATGAATAGTTTAGAGTCTAAACTTAGGATCCTTTCTTATGGTGGAGGGGATGTAGATCCTGATAAAAAAATTAATGTTATGGAGTATTTTTCTAATAGTTCAGAGAAATTAGATGGACTTGCTAAAGAATATCCTGAACGTCAGACTTATCAAGTAAGAGCCTCTTACATGAAAGAAATAATTAATACGTTTGATAAATTTATATCAGACGATACTTTTGATTTATATCAAGAAAAGGCTGCTTTATTGTTAACCGACAAAAAGAAAGTCGATGTTTTTATTTGAAAAAAGCCTAGAACATAGCAAAACAGCTAACAGCTTATTGAACACCATTTTGGTGGTTTATAACACACCGAAACGGCGTATATTACATACCCTGATAATTTCACCAATAATTACCTTTGTAAACAAGTAATTAAAACAGCTAGGAATTAAGCATGTTATTTTGCCCCAAAACGGCGTTTAATAATGTTATTGGACAAAATTAGATTTCTACTTAAAACACAGGAATAAATTTAACTTTTTCAGTGTCCGGTTATCGCTCAAAGCCGACCTATAGAATAATTGCTTTAACACGTTTTGGGGCAAAGGCGAGTTATACTTATAACCCGTCTATGGACAGAAGCTAGTTAACCTGACTACTGAGTGTCAAGGGGGAGCAACAACTGCCATCATATCTGGATATCACACACCTCCATTTGACTTTATCAGGCGATAATCGTTTGTTTAGAGAAGGATATATTCGTTTATCTCATTGTTAACAAGAATACAAATAACGTGATATTCAAAAGTTAGGCATAATATGCGTCATAATGTGGCTTGTCATTTGCTTCTATGGCGTTTGTAATGATCTCCCATGCGTTAGTTAATTGCGGCTGCATAGCTTCGGGAAACTGAACGCCTAGTTCCATTGACTTAGCATGACATTTTTCATTCACGTACTCATACAACGTATTTGCTTTAACTTCCGCACCTTCAATGTCCTTCAGTAGATTAGGTGCTATCTGGTCTTTGCCATTACCCCGAAATTCAGTCAGATTGAAACGGAACGAAAAGTACACTTCCAGTATCTTCCTCACGTACGACTGCACTGCAATAGAATCACAATTCTCTGGTCGTTCTACAGCTTCTTTAACCTTGCTGATCAAATAAGCATACTCGGATCTGTGGTCTTTAAGCAGCTTAGGCAATGGAGCAATCTTAGATTGTTCGCCTGTACGATTAACTAAGAAGAACTGTGCTCGCTTTGCTGTGCCCGTCTTAGTCCTACTGAAATAGAACAGCCACGTTTTTACTAAGTTGAAGAACTCAAAGTTATGCGTAGAAATGAAAAGCTGTTCTACGTGCTCATGACCTAGCTTACTTTTGATAATGCCAAGAACGTTATAAATGTGGTTTGAATCAAGGCTACAGATCGGGTCATCCAAATACACGATAGGTTTGATGCCATTTAAGGATTCATCTTCTAATTGTGTAATGAAGTACGCAAATGCTATTGCAGTACGTTCACCATCAGATAAGTGCTTTGCCTCTCGATCTTCGCGCATGAATTTATATGTGCCACCTACAGGCTTAATCTCTATATCAGTCTTACCGAAGTACTGTCGCAAGTTGTCGTTTAGACTATGCGCTCCCTGTTTAGTGTTATTAAGTTCAGCCTTTATCGCATCGATACGTGCCAGATTAGCGTTGATCTCGGTTTGTGCGGTGACAGAAGCATCTTTAAACGCTTGTATATCAAGCTGCGCTTGCGGGTGATCGTAGTTCTGTGTTTCTTGGTACACATAGTGGCGTTTGATTGCTTCAATAGCCTGACGCTGCTCTGTGGAATGGTTAGCAGCCCGCTTATTATGCGCTGTTATTGGTGTGTTGAACTGCTCCACCAAGTCTGTAACTAGCGGTAAAGGATAGTCTGATGCATTGAATGGAAGTACCTCAGCCATGTGTTCTTTCTTGTCAGTCAGCAACTTAACCAGTGACGCTTTTAGTTCTTCGACAGAATCATCGATTGGCTGGATTTGGCTTCTTAATTCGTCAAAACCTTTCTGTAGATCTGGGTAAAGTTGACTGGTATCTGGAATACTTGATATGAATGCTTGTGATTGAACCGAAGCGATAGCAACATCAATCCTTTGGCTAAGGTCTTTGTACGCTTTCGAAAAATAAGCATTTAGCTCATCAATTCTTGCCTGACTAATCGTGTTGTGACAGAACTGGCAGGTAGTGTGTCCAGCGTTACGCTCTATCCCTTCTTCAACCCAACTTCTAAGGCTTCTATCTGAATCCAACTCAGCAATAGTTGTCTGTGTTACTGAAGTAGCCATGATTGATTCAATATCACCCAAAATACCTTTCATTTCTGGGGTGCTAAGTTTAACTTTAGGCACGCTTGATACATTACTGGCTCTTGCTGTATCAATGTAAGCACTCATTTTTTCTGGTGTTAGATCATGACTAGCTTCAGCAGATGCAAGCATGGATCTAGCGCTTGAAGCGTTGAATGTAGACCTACCTAGAATACTCAATACCGCAACGTTTCGACCTACTTCAGTTAAACGATTGTTTTTCTCTTTTTCTTTGCTTGCTGCGAACCCTATGTCTTGATCTCGCTTAACTTCTTTTGCAGGAATAGTCTCTTCCAATCCTTGAAGTTCTGTTTCTAGTTCGATGTTACGTTCACCTACGATCAAAACTGGGTTTACGCTTGATTCATCAAAATTAACGTTTTTAACGATGTAATCTGAATTGAAAACACGTAGGTTTTCTACTTTTTGTAAGTTGTTACTTTTGATAGAGCTAGCTTCGTGACAGTCCACTTCAAAAGATGCCCCAGAGAAGCCTTCTGGTATTTCACCTAGCTGCATTGCTCGGAAAACACGTGAAAGCGTGGTCTTTCCAGAGTAATTAAAGCCATAGAATAAGTTAAATTGATAGAAAGGTTGACCAGCATTAGTGTTGGCATCCTTAAAGATACCGAAGTTTTTTATGGACTTTACACTCTTAAACATGCACTTACTCCGAGTAGGTGGTTCTTCATTCTACTATGCATGATCTAAGATTGGATGTGAATGCTTTAATAGAGTGTAAATTTTGAACAACCAAGCCTGAAGGAATACCTCCTTGTCACCAGCACTGAATGGGACAGAACCGATTTAGGGTAGCCTGTCAGGTCTAGTCACATCGAGCAAACTAAACTGACAGATTACATTCAGGCTAATTCAAATTATTTTATTAAGTTGCACATGCTACAAGTCTCTGTGTAAATTTTCAGGGTTTAATGCTGTGTAGACATTCCATAATACTTTTAAGTCTTTATGCCCTGTCACTTGAGCGACCTCTTCGATGCGGTAGTCTCTCTCAAATAGACGGCTTGCTCCCTCACGCCTTAAATCATGATAAGTTAGCTCTTTGATGCCTAGCTTCTTTCGAACGCTGCGAAAGCCTGAACCAATAGATTTAGGGTTGTAAGGGAAAATTAATTCTCCTTTTCTGGGTTGTCTAATTGTTATGCTATAGGCTTCACCTAAAAGAGGGACTCGCATATGGTTACCTTCTTTTTTACGAGGATCTTTTCTATCTCTACACAAAATAGTCCTTGTATCGTTATCTAAATCGACCCATTTGAGGTTGGTTACTTCGCCTAAACGCATGCAAGTTAAAATACTGAATTGAAATATATCAACAAAAGGAATATGTGCAGAGCGGTGCTCTTCTCTGATCTTTAAGCCTTGTTCAAGTGCTTCATATTCGCCTTTTTTTAAACGACGTGTCCTTCTTTGGCTTTTTCCAATTAAGTTCATCTGCTCTAACATGGGTTTCGCATCAACATAAGGCTGTTCAGTGATTTCCATACCCCAGAAAGGCTTTGCAGCTTTAAAGACTGACTTTAAATAAAAGTAGTCATGGGCAACTGTTGCAGGCTTAGCACCAGAGCTTATTCGCTGATGACAATGCTCAATAATATCTGATGATTTAAGATCGTGAGCATATAGCTTAGCAATGCCATAACTTTTAAGCATGGTTAGGCAAGCCCCCTTAGTCCGCTTTACGTTGGGAGCTATTTTAGGATCTGTTAAATAACGATCGATAAGGTCGTTAATTTTTATGTACTCTATGGGTCTGGAAAGACCATTTAAATCTATTTCATTAGAGCGACGTTTTCCCCACGTGTCAGCACTGGCTTTTTTATCAAAAGTTTTACTTTCCTGATGTATAACTTTGCCTTTTTCTTTTACTACAACCTTGCAACGGTACTTCGTTGTTCCATCGGCGCGCTTTCGTTTTTCGACGTAATGTGAGGACATAATACTACCTATAAAAATATCTTTGCCTGACAAGCCGATTGTTCATGATCAATTGGTTGGTTTTTTATATAATAAACATTCATTGTGCAGGTGCCTTAATTCATTCTTTACTCGGTTCCTTGGGAGACCATAGGGAGACCGAACTTGTTAAAATATCTAAATAACGTGAAGAATAATGAAAGATAACCAACCTGTTATCAAGTTATAAATTATTGATGTATAAGGTAAATTAATGAAAAACCCTGCGCCGCAGTCGAATGCGTTAGATAGAAAATTTTCCGTTGCACCCATGCTTGATTGGACCGATCGCCATTGTCGTACTTTTCATCGCAAAATGACTAAACATACTGTGCTTTATACTGAAATGATAACCACAGGGGCTATTTTATTTGGTCGAGGCGACTACTTACATTTTAATGAACACGAAGGTCCCGTTGCGTTGCAGCTTGGTGGCTCTGATCCTAAAGCGCTTGCGCAATGTGCAAAGCTGGCAGGTGAACGTGGTTATGACGAAATAAATTTAAATGTAGGTTGCCCGTCAGACCGAGTTCAAAATGGTCGATTTGGCGCATGTTTAATGGCTGAACCTCAATTAGTTGCTGAGTGTGTTGCAGCAATGAAAAGCGAAGTAAGCATTCCGGTTACCGTTAAAACGCGCATTGGTATTGATGAGCAAGATTCGTATGAGTTTTTATGTGCGCTTATTGAGGCGTCTCATAAAGTAGGGTGTGATGACTTTATTATTCATGCTCGTAAAGCATGGCTCAATGGCTTAAGCCCAAAAGAAAATCGTGAAGTTCCACCGCTTGATTATCCACGTGTTTATCAACTTAAAAAAGATTATCCGCAACTCGATTTAAGCTTAAATGGCGGTGTTAAAACAATTGAGCAGAGCCTAGAACATTTACAACATATAGATGGTGTAATGATTGGCCGTGAAGCTTACAGTAATCCATTTATGCTTAATGACGTTGATGAGAAAATTTATGGTGATGCTGCAAACACACAATCTCGTCATGATGTAGTACGCTCAATGTACAGCTACATTGAAGAAGAAATGCGTTTGGGTGCTAATTTTTGGCACATTGCTCGACACATGCTCGGTATTTTTCAGGGACAACCTGGCGCACGTGGTTTTAGACGTCACCTTTCTGAAAGTGGCCATGGTAAGCAGGCCGATTTAACGGTAATGGATAAAGCATTGAGCTTTGTACCAGAATAAAGCTTAGGTTTAAAATAATCTAAATATGAGCCACTTTCGAGTGGCTTTTTTGATCCTAAAAATTAGTCAAAAGCATAATTTATTGGCCAATTACACTCTATTATATTCAGCTGGAAGTCACTAAGTTTTTAATTCATCTTATTGATATAAAATAGTTTATTTTGGTTTTTATGGACTTGGCACAACTCTTGGAATCCTCTTGTTGTAATCAATTAAAAATCAACAGGAGAATACCATGGGAATATTTAACCGCGTAAATGATGTTATTCAATCAAACATTGTCGCCATGCTTGATAAAGCAGAAGACCCTGAAAAGCTTTTAAACCTAATGCTTACCGACATGCAAGATGCATTAAATGAGTGTCGTACTACAGCTGCCGCTTTATTGTGTGAAGAAAAAATAATTAATCGTCAAATTGATACTAAAAAAACAGAATTAGCAGCTTGGCAAACTAAAGCAGAGCATGCGATTAAAAAGGGCAATGATGACCTTGCTAAGTCTGCCTTACTTGAAAAGCAACGTGTTAGTGAAAGCATTGTAAATAAGCAAACGCAATTAGAAACTTTGCAAGAGTCTATCGCAAAAATTAAAGCTGATTGCGAGCGCCTGCAGCAAAAAATGGCTATGGCTAAAACTAAGCAAGCTCAATTAATGCAGCGTCATAATGTTGTTATTGCTAGAGGGCGAATCAGTACGCAATTACAAAGCGATAAAGTAGCTCATGCACTATCTCGATTTGATCAAGTAGAGCAGCGTGTAGAAAGTATTGAAGCGCAAATAGAAGCATATGAGCTAACTGACTCTGCAAATACTACGGCTTCACAAATTGAAGCTTTAGTTAAAAATGAAAAAATAGATGCTGAGTTAGCCCAGTTAAAAACAAGTTTAAAAACTGATTTAAAACAGACTGCTTAAGGGGAATATTATGAATAGCTTTAATCGTCAACGAGGTTGGTATAAAGATACTCTGAATAAAAAAATATCGGGTGTTTGTAGTGGTTTAGCTCATCGATTGGACTTTCCGGTATGGGCAACACGTGTAGTTACTATTTTATTATTTTTGAGTTTTCCGTTTGTAATTGCACTTGGTTATTTTATAGCGCATTGCTGCCTTGAAAATAAAGAATATTAATACCAACAGGCATAAATATTTGAACAATTTAACGAATTAAATCACTCTATAACGTTGTTAAAAATTTTATATTTAGAACAACTAGATATAAAAATTTTTGCCTAGTTATAGCGCAATTTTCTTATCGTTAAATGGACCCCATATATAAGCCGGTTGGTATAAGGAGAATTACTATGAAAGCTTTGGCAGTATGTGTATTTATCTATTTATTACTGTTTACTGATTTAATAGCGTTTATGCATATTGATTCTTGGCAGTTGCCGTTATGGATTGCTGATATTAGTTGGGCTGGGCTCGAGCTTGTAGGTGCTTTGGCCGCAATTGTTGCTGTAGTGGCTGTAGTGGCTTTAATTACTATGGGATTAGTTGGTGCGGGTGTGGTGGCATTAGCAGGGACTGTTTTAGCGCTTTTATTTGGATCTATAATGATTGCATGGCCGTTACTATTTGTTGCAGTGTTGTGCTGGCTTGTGGCCGATAACAAAAAAGTAGCCTCTTAATCCTTAATTTGACTGACTATTATAGGTTAACTATGTTAAATTTAGCCTGTAATTTACAGTTTTCATAAGGATAAGAATGATGACGAAACTATGTTTTTCGATGGCTTCTGCATTACTATTTAGTTTTTTTTCGTCATCGTTGGCGGCGCACTCAGGGCACGATCATGGTTCTGATGTGGCTGTGCTCGAAGTAACTAACGCGCAAATTAGAGAGTTTTTACCTGCAAGTACTTCTACTGTAGGCTATTTAACGCTAATAAATCACAGTGGAGCCGCAGCAACTTTAACTAAGGCAACTATTGATGGCTTAGGACGTGTCGAAATACACGAGCATTCACATGTAGACGGCATGATGAAAATGCAACAAGTTGAATCGGTTGAAATTAAAGCACACGAAAGTGTCAGTTTTCAACCTGGCGGCTATCATTTAATGGTATTTGAACCACAAGAGCCATTAAAAGTAGGGCAAGAACGTAAACTCACGCTATATTTTAGTGACGGTAATCGCTTGTTTACTAATGCTCAAGTCGTGTCGCTTGAAGCGCAAGCTACGCAGTCAAAACCATCTACTCAACACGCTCATCACTAGGAGTACACATGTCGCAACATAAAGGAAAAATAGCAGGAATAGTTGTTTTACTGCTTATCATATTTTACGCAATTGCTGTTTACTGGAGCACTGAGCCTTCACGTTTTGATGTTGTTGCAAACGCCAAAGAGCAAGCGCAGCTTCGTAATGAAAAAATAGTTACGGGTTATGTAACTACTTCTACGTTAATTACAGTAGCAAATACCTTACTAGATAAACCTGGTGGCTACTTATCAAATGATGTAATACCACCAAGTATTATTATGGATGATATGCCGGCGTGGGAATATGGCGCGCTAGAAATGGTACGTGATTTATCGCTTTCAATGCGAAAAGATTTTAGCCGTTCACAATCACAATCAACTGAGCATGAAGCACTTAAAAAGGCGCAGCCACAGTTTAATATAAGCTCTGAAGCATGGGCGTGGCCAAGTGCTGAAGGTGAGTACCAAAAAGGTATTGATTATTTAATGGTATACCGTGCACAAATTGCCAATGAGCATGAACGCGATAGCCAGTTTTACGCACGAGCAGATAACTTACGTAGTTGGCTTAAAGAAGCTGAAAAACGTTTGGGTAGCTTAAGCCAGCGTTTAAGTGCCAGTGTAGGCCAGGAAAAAGTGAATACCGATTTAGCGGGTAATTCATCTAATAAACAAGCAACTCTTGCGCCACTGCAGCAGCAAGTAAGAACACCGTGGTTAGAAATTGACGATGTATTTTACGAGTCGCGTGGTGCTACTTGGGCGTTACTGCACTTTTTACAAGCGATAGAGTATGACTTTAATGATGTGCTTGAAAAGAAAAATGCACGTGTAAGTGTTCAGCAAATTATACGTGAGCTTGAGGCAACCCAAGAAACAGTGTGGAGCCCACTTATTTTAAACGGGAATGGTTTTGGCTATGTGGCTAACCATTCTTTAGTTATGGCAAATTATATTTCTAGAGCCAATGCGGCTTTAATCGAACTTAGCGAGCTATTAGCTCAAGGATAAAAAATGAAAAAGTATTGTTTAGCAGCAGCCCTTACAATGGCATGTTTAGCACCCGCAGCGCAAGCTGACACCCTACTAGGTTTATACGTAGGTGTTGATGGGTGGAAGTCAGATAACGATGGTCAATTTTCTTATAAAGATAAATCATCTCAAGATTTTGATTTTGAAGATGAGACTTTTGTAAGTTACTACGCGGCACTTGAGCACCCAGTGCCACTAGTTCCAAACATTAAACTAAAGTATACAGAGCTTGAGCTAAATGGTTCTGCACAGCTTACAGATACATTTAGCTTTAATGGCTCTGATTATGTTGTGGGATCTACTGTAAATACAGTTAGTGATTTAACGCATATTGATTATATCTTTTACTACGAAATTTTTGATAACGATCTAATCTCGATTGACTTAGGTTTAAACGTTAAACAATTTGATGGTGATATTGTTGTAAATGGTACTTCGCAACAAGGTGGCACTGACTTCACCGAAACCAAAGATTTCTCTGGTTTTGTGCCTCTTGCGTATGGCCGTGCCGAAGCGGGCTTACCATTTACTGGTTTAAGTGTATTTTTTGAAGGTAGCTTTTTGGCTATTGACGATAGCAAAGTACAAGATTATCAAGTAGGCGTAGCGTATGAACTTATTGATAATCTAGCGGTAGATGTTGCTGTTAAAGCAGGTTACCGTTCTATGATATTAGAACTTGATGATGTAGATGATATTACTACTGATATTGATGCATCGGGTCCATTTGTGGGTCTTCAGGTTCATTTTTAATTAGTACCTTCTAATTAAAAAAAGCGTGGCATATTATTTTATAGCGTGCCACGCTAAATCAAATTCTCCCTCCAACGCATTATTAATCAACTGCTTATAGACCTTATTGACAGGGAAATTAATGAGTTTAGATAGTTCATCACCTGTTTGAGTAAATTTGTAATAGCTTAATACCAAATCGCTACTTTTTGCTTTTAATGTTACTTTTTGTGATAAAAATGAAAGCGTAAGCTCTTGTCCCGCTTTAAGTACTGCAGATTCAATCTCTTTTCTATACAGTAAATTAAGATCCATGAGCGTTAAAATATCAGGAAAGCTAATGCCTGTTTTTCCTAAATTTAGAGATACTTTATTGCCTTTTCGTAGTAAATCGAACAAAGATGGTTTTTTATAAAAGCCGAGTAAAATAAAGTGACTGTCGTCTTTTTCGTTGTAACCTGAAAGCGAAACACACTTTTGTAAAGAGTCTGCTTCTCGCTGTGTCATATGCTTTAACGTTTGCAGGCTTTTAATTGAAAACGTCCCCGGGTTAAGCGTTTCTCCCGTTAAAATTTTAGCCCATAAAGTTTGCATTGACTCATTTGAAGTATCTTCACACAGCGCTATAAAATGCTCTACCCAATCAACATCAGGTTGCTTACTGCTTGCTACATCAGGGCAAAACCCCATAGCCATTGCTAAAATTGACTCTATATTTTGTTGTTGTTTTATTAGTAATAAATCTTGGCGCTTTTGGGCGCGAGCTAAAATAGAGTTCTCACTGTTTATATGATAAAGCGGTTTAATTTGACCTTTAATATCGTAACTTTGCTCGTTAGTAGGTAGCACGCCGTTACTTCCTACTTTAGTTATAGGATAACCAAGTAAGGATTCAATAATGTTGGCAAGGTTAATTCTCGCTTGTGCTGTTTTGACTGTCATGACTGTATATTATCCTTTGTGGATCAATGAGTTGTGCAGCGGTTTGAAGGTTATTTAATCCCAGGGACACTGTATTACTCAGTACATACTCGCTCAAAATTGCGGTGTAGCCTGATATTAAAGGCGCTGTAGTTTGGCCTTCAATATTACATATTAAAGTAACAATACCGTTTTGCTCACTAAAATTAAATGTTCCTCTGATAATATGTTCAGCATTTAAAAGTATGTTAAAGCTGACCTTATTTTGACTTACTGAGGTTATAATCATTTCTCCATACCCCCATTTACCTGTCCATGACTGATGAGCACCAACGCCAGAGCTTGGTTCACCTAAAGTAAAGCGTATGCTGGGGTCGACTTTCCCCCATGGAGACCATTTTTGCCATTGATTAAAGTCGGTGACTAGTGGCTTTACTATTTCAATATTGGCATTGATTTCTACTGTTTTATTTACACTATAACTTTGAGGAAGTATTAGTCCTATCAGTACGAGTACTAATAGTAATAACAGTAAGCATTTAATTAATATTTTTAATAGTTTAATAAGCACACCTTTATATTTTTTTGAGTTGTGATACAACAAATATTTACTAACTGACTATAGTATGATTCAGATTATAAACCAAAAATAATTAATAGTTACTTAGTTACATGAATCCCGTTAGAGCCGTATTTTTAATAAAGCTATGAAATAAATGCACTTGTTTAAAATTTTTATTCTATATTTCTTGGTTTTGAAAAATGAACTAATAAGGTGTTGAAGCATAGAATCAGTAAAATTGATGAAAAATGTGGGGAAGTGGAGAGTGTTTTATGTATGCATACTTATTTTAAAAATCGAACTTATAAATAAACGCTTAACAAAGGCTATTTTTATTATTCAAGATAATGAACGATTTAGATTTAAGGCGCAATATGCTTTGACTACTTTGTATATATAAACAATTTAGTAGGGTATAATTCGCGCCTTTTGTTATTCTACGGCCACAATTATGAGCACTCTCAAAGCTAAGCGCGCCTTATTTTCATACCCTAAATACTGGGCTGAATGCTATGGCACCGCGCCATTTTTACCAACTACACGTGAAGAAATGGATGCACTTGGCTGGGATAGCTGCGACATAATAATAATTAGTGGCGACGCGTACGTTGATCATCCAAGTTTTGGTATGGCGGTAATTGGCCGTGTACTTGAAGCGCAGGGCTTTAGAGTGGGTATTATTGCCCAGCCTGCATGGGATTCTAAAGACGCATTTATGGAACTCGGCAGGCCAAATTTATTTTTTGGTGTAACAGCCGGTAACATGGATTCGATGATTAACCGCTATACAGCTGAAAAGCGTATGCGCCACGATGATGCTTACACGCCAGATAACGTAGGCGGTAAACGCCCAGATCGCGCCGTAATGATTTACTCGCAAAAATGCCGTGAAGCATACAAAGGTATCCCAATTGTTATTGGTGGTATTGAAGCGAGTCTTCGTCGTATAGCTCATTACGACTATTGGCAAGAAAAAGTACGTCGTAGTATTTTGTTTGATGCAAAAGCTGATATTTTAATTTACGGTAACGCAGAGCGCCCGTTAGTTGAAGTTGCACACCGCATTGCCGCGGGTGAAACAATGGACACTATTCAAGATATTCGCGGCACAGCTGTTATTCGAAAGGAGCCTTTACCGGGTTGGCGTGGTAGCGACTCTACCGCTATTGATAAAATTGGTAAAATTGATCCTATTCCAAATCCATACGGCGCTGATGATGTTGGTTGTAGTAAATCAGAGTTTAAACAAGCGGGTATAGATTTAAAGGCAGAAGCTGCAAAACCAATTATGGTTCAGCCTGCGCGTCCTAAGCCGTGGGAAAAAACCTATGTTAAGTTACCTGCTTATGAGCAAGTAAGTGTTAACAAACCTTTATACGCCCATGCTTCACGTATTCTACATCAAGAAACAAACCCTGGTTGTGCAAGAGCGCTGTTTCAGCGACACGGCGATCGATCTATTTGGGTAAACCCGCCAGCATACCCATTAGAAACACATGAGATGGATGCTGTGTTTGGTTTACCGTATCAGCGTATTCCTCACCCAAGTTACGGCGACTCTAAAATTCCTGCTTATGACATGATTAAAACGTCAGTTAATATTATGCGCGGTTGTTTTGGTGGTTGTTCGTTTTGCTCAATTACGGAGCATGAAGGGCGTATTATTCAAAGCCGTTCGCAAGAATCAATTATTGAAGAAATTGAACAGATCAGAGATAAAGTGCCGGGCTTTACTGGTGTTATTTCTGATTTAGGTGGTCCAACAGCGAATATGTATAAACTGCGTTGTACGAGTAAAAAGGCAGAAAGTACCTGTAGACGTTTATCATGTGTGTATCCTGAGATTTGTAAGCACATGGATACCGACCACACGCCAACAATAGATTTATATAAAAAAGCACGTGAAGTTAAAGGTATTAAAAAGGTATTGATTGCTTCTGGTGTACGTTACGACTTAGCTGTACGCGACCCGCGTTACGTTAAAGAATTAGTAACCCATCATGTGGGCGGCTACTTAAAAATAGCGCCAGAGCATACAGAGGACGGTCCATTATCAAAAATGATGAAACCAGGTATGGGCGCGTACGATCAATTTAAAGAATTATTTGATAAGTACTCTAAAGAAGCCGGTAAAAAGCAGTATTTAATTCCTTACTTTATCTCGGCTCATCCAGGGACAAAAGATGAAGACATGGTAAATATGGCTTTATGGCTTAAATCAAACGACTTTAAGCTTGATCAGGTACAAAATTTTTACCCGTCACCTATGGCTAATGCGACGACTATTTACCACACAGAAATGAACTCTTTACGTAATATTAAAAATAATACCGAAGTTGTTCCAGTACCTAAAGGTGCTCGCCAGCGTCGATTACATAAAGCTATTTTACGCTACCATGATGCAGCAGGTTGGCCGATGATACGTGAAGCTCTACGTAAAATGGGTAAAGCCAATTTAATTGGTAAAGGGCCTAACTGTTTAGTGCCTGAGGAAGGGCGTGATGAAAAAGCAGGTAAAGGTGGCAGTAAAGGCGGACGTCCGGCACTAACCAGGCATACTGGTTTTAGCCAATTTAAAAAGGCAAACACTAAACCAAAAGTAGGCGGTAATCGTCAAAGTACACGTTAGTAGTTTGCTCTACAGTTGTAAGATCGCAAACTAAGTGAACCCCTGTATTTATTGGCTATAATTAATATAGCCAATAAATGTCTACTTTAAGACGTCGTTTTTTAATATCTAATACTTAGTTTTTCTTAAAACGTTGATGATAACCACAAACGCAATTTAAGTGACCATAACGGCTGAATACCTGTCAGCCCTTGCGTCATTTTATTATCTTTTAAGATTATATAAGATGGCGTGACTTGCCCTTGCCAATCGGCAAATATCTCACCATGTTGATCGTTTACAGTGGTAAAGCTGTAGCCATGCTCATTTAAATAATTATGTAGTTCTTGAGCTGAATCTGACTTTATTGCGATGGTGACTACGGGATAATTTTTTTCTGCGGAGAGTTCATTTATTGCAGGAGATGTCACGCTACATATAGGACACCAAGTTCCCCAAAAATAGACAAGTGTTGGTTTATCTTGGCTCATTGCGGCTAAGTCAATATTTCGCCCTTTATAATCTGTTAATTGCAATTGCGGATTAGCTGGCATCACAGGTTGTCGCCACCAATTAACTGCAGTGTAAATAACGAAAAATATAGAGCCATATACCAATACACTTTTTAATATTGATAGGCCTTTTTGTTTTGGTGTTTTTTTAGGTGTGTCTTTTTTATTTTTGATATCCGTTGTCATAGTTACAGCTTTACCCTAAGTGTTTTTTACTTTAGTTATTTACAAAGGTTTCTAATTTAAACCAGCAACCAGGTAGCAGTACCTAAAAAGGCGAATATACCTACAATGTCTGTCACTGTAGTCAGTACTACGCTACCAGCAAGTGCAGGATCTATATTCATTCTTTTAAGAATTATTGGAATACTTGCACCAGCTACACCTGCAACAACTAAGTTCATAAACATAGCGAAGGCGAGTACACCACCAAGCATAAAGTCCCATTGCCATAGGGCAATAACACCTGCAATTAACAGCGACCACAAAATGCCGTTTAGCGCGCCAATGGCAAGCTCTTTCATCATCAAGAAGCGTTGGTTTGTTTGATTTATATGACCTACTGCAATACCACGTATAACAAGCGTTAGCGATTGGCTACCTGCAACACCACCCATAGAAGGGACAATACCGTTAAGTACAGCCAAAATAGGGAGCACATCTAAAGTACCTTCAAAAAAGCTAGCTACAAAAGCAGCTGCAAGTGCAGTTAGTAAGTTGACACCTAACCAAACTGAGCGTTTTTTAGAGCTTTTTAGTACGGGGGCAAAAGTATCTTCTTCATCATCAAGACCGGCTAAGCCTAATAAACTATGTTCAGCATCTTCTCGGATTACGTCAACGATGTCATCGATAGTGACACGACCAAGGAGCTGATCGTTATCATCAACGACGGGGGCCGATATCCAATTATGACGCTCAAATAATTGAGCTACTTCACTTTCATCCATTGAGATTGGGATAGACTCACAATCTTCATCCATTAAATCGCGAACAATTTTTTCTGGCGGATTAGTTAATAATGTACTGAGTGATAAAGCGCCTATAAAGCAGTTATGCTTATCAACAACGTACAGGTCATCGGTACCTTCTGGCAACTCGCCGCGTAACCTAATATACCTAAGTACAACATCAAGCGTAACATCAGGGCGAATGGTCACCGTATCGGTGTTCATTAGCGCGCCAGCAGAACGCTCTTGATACGAAAGCGCTTGTGTTGCACGTTCACGGTCTTGAATGTCCATCGCGCTAACAACGTCTTTATAAACGGTGTCTGGCAGACTACGTAATACTTCACCTAAGTCATCGTGGCCCATATCTTCGGTTGCGGCTGCAATGTGCTTAGGTTCCATTTGGGCAATAATGCCTAAACGTACATCTTCTGATAGTTCTTCAAGAACATCACCTTGTACGTCGGGATCAACCAATTGCCAAAGTAGTCGGCGAATTTTATGCGGTGATGATTCTAATAGTAGTGCGGTATCACAAGGAGCTGTTTTTGCGAGCATGCGCCTAACTTGAACAAATTGACCACTATTAAGTGACTTAGTCACCTGCTTTAGTTGTTGTAGTGGGTAATCTTGTTCAAAAGCTTCAGGCATTGGCGTCCTTTATAAATTTTTATATTACTTTATGGGGAGAGGTGAGTTAACTGGCGTCACTAACCATATTTATTTTATATATCTGTTTTAGTTGAGGCATTAGTAATGCGAGTGTTGTTTTTATAAAACAGATTACTCTTGTTCATTAAAGCGTTGTGCTATTAATTCTCCAACAGCATGTAAAGCTTGCTCAGAATCGGGGCCTTTACATACAACTTTTACTTCTTTTCCTTGGCTACTTTCAAGTAACATGAGTGCAAGTACGCTATCGCCTGCGGCTTCTTTGTCATCTTGAAATAATGTAATTGTCGCATCAAACTGCACTGCCAATTGGGCAAGCACTGTGGCTGCTCTGGCGTGCAATCCTAATTTGTTTTTTATTAAAAAAGTATCTTCACAATGCATAAGTTACTCTACCTAAGCTGAACAGGTGATTATTCAGCTATATTATTTTTCTTGTTCGCGATGGCGAATTTTTACATTGGGATGTGTCATTGCAAAACTTTCACCAATCGTTTGCGCTAAATACACAGAGCGATGTTGCCCGCCCGTACACCCAATGGCAATGGTCAAATAACTGCGGTTATTTCTCTCTAAATGCGGCAACCATGTTTGTACAAATGTTTGAATTTGCCATGTGAATTTTTGCACAATGCTATGACTAGCCAAATAATCTTTAACGGGTTGATCTAACCCATTTAAAGGTTTTAATTCAGGCTCCCAATGAGGGTTTGGTAAAAAGCGTGCATCAAATACATAGTCTGCTTCTTTTGGGATACCGTGTTTAAAACCAAACGATTCAAATGTGACAATAAGTTGCTTATCTTTTTTACCTAAAATCTTTTCACGAATAGATTCAGCGAGTTGATGAACGCTTAAATCAGTTGTGTCTATCATAAAGTCGGCGCGGGTGATTAATACATCAAGTAATTCTTTTTCTTTTTTGATGGCTAAATCCAGAGGCAGTGAATCTATTGATAATGGGTGTAATCTGCGTGTTTCAGAAAAGCGTTTGATCAATGTTTGATCGTCGCTGTCTAAATAAAATAATGTAGGTTTTGCAAAATCAGGTAGGTATTCAAGAATATCGTTAAATTCTTCCTGCTCTTTAGGAATGTTTCGAACGTCAATGCTGACAGCAATTCTATCGTAGCTATCAGATACACTGCGCACTAATGAAGGCAGTAGGTTTACTGGAATATTATCTACGCAATAATAACCTAAATCTTCTACAACGCGTAAAGCAACCGATTTCCCAGAACCAGAACGGCCGCTTATGATAATTAATTCCATTTATCACCCTTTAATAAAACTACGATTGATCAACAATAACTTGGTAAAGTTCAGCATCTGATTTTGCACAGCGTAACTGCTTACAAAAATCTTTGTTATTGAGTCTATCAGCAATGGTAGCTAGAGTCTTTAAGTGCTGCTGGTTATCTCCATCTGGTACGATGAGTGCGACGAAAATATCAACAGGGCGGTTATCTATAGCATCAAAATTAATTGGCGTTTCGCTAACGAGCACTAAAGCCAAAGGCTCTTCTGCACCGCTCATTCTTCCATGAGGAATCGCAATACCACGCCCTATACCTGTACTACCTAACTTCTCTCTGCTCATTAAAGCATTAAGAATGTCTTGTTGCGGTAGGTAGGGAAGTTTGTCATGAGCAAGTTCGCTAATAAACTCTAAAATTCTTTTTTTGCTATTAAAAAGGACCGCAGCTTTGCTGCAGTCCTGGCATATAAGTGAGCTTAATTTCATCATATTAGTGTCGAGCAAGCTTCTCTTTGTGTTTAATTACTTGGCGATCTAGCTTGTCGATCAACGAGTCAATGGCAGCATACATATCTTGATGTTCTGTAGAGGCAAAGAGTTCGGCGCCACTTACATGTATTGTCGCTTCTGCTTTTTGGTTTAGTTTTTCTACATCAAGAATGACATGAACATTATTAATATGATCAGAGTGTCTTTCTAGCTTCGCAAATTTAGTACTAATGTAGTCCCTTAGCGAATCGGTTAATTCTACGTGACGACCAGTTAAGTTTAGTTGCATAAGCATTACCCTCTTAGTTTAGCGTCTTAAATCAAACTTTTACGTTGATTTGACGGTGGAATAGCCAGAGATTCGCGATATTTTGCGATTGTACGTCTCGCTACTTTAATTCCTTGCTCAGCCAATATATCCGCTATTTTACTATCACTCAATGGTTTTGCTGAGTTTTCTGCTGCGATTAATTTTCTGATGAGCGCACGTATTGCTGTAGAAGAACATTCACCCCCATTTTCGGTGCTTACATGGCTTGAGAAAAAGTATTTAAGCTCAAATATGCCACGAGGTGTGTGCATATATTTTTGAGTTGTTACGCGCGAAATTGTTGATTCGTGCATTTCTACCATTTCAGCAACATCATTTAAAACCATCGGTTTCATAGCCTCAGGGCCGTGTTCAAAAAAGCCTTGTTGCTGCTTAACAATACAATTAGTTACTTTTAATAGTGTGTCATTTCTACTTTCTAAGCTTTTAATAAACCATTTAGCTTCTTGTAAATGTGAGCGAATAAACTGGCTATCACCACTTGATTTTACAGTGCGAGACATTGCCGCATATTGGCTATTAACACGAATTTTAGGCATGCTATCTGGGTTTAATTCAACAACCCAGCGGCCTTTAATTTTTTTAACTGACACATCAGGAATAACATACTCAGACTCTTCTCTTACAATAGTATCTGCAGGCTTAGGGCTAAGAGTATGTATTAATGTCATTACTTCTTTAAGCTCTTCTTCTTTGAGCTTAGTCTTCTTCATTAATGTACGATAGTCACGAGCAGCTAATAAATCAATATGCTCGGTTAAAATCATTTTAGTTTCATTAATGTAAGGTGTTTCTTTATCAAACTGGTTAAGCTGAATACATAAACACTCTTGTAAACTACGTGCAGCAATACCTACAGGATCAAACAGTTGGATGCGCTTTAATACAGCTTCAATTTCATCAAGTTCAACTTCGTTATCTTCTTCGTTTTCTTGATTAAAGCTTTCTAAAATCTCTTCGCAGCTTAGTGTTAAAATACCTGAATCATCAACGGCTTCTACGATAGCAATAGCAATAGCTTCATCGGTAGGACTAAATGGCGTTAATTGTAACTGCCACATTAAGTACTCGTGGAGCGTCTCTGTTGAGGCGCCTTGGTAGATTGACTCGTCTTCAGGCATTGGACCTGATGATGCTGCAGGAGCAGCACTCATGTACTCATCCCAGCTAACATCCATAGCCATGTCGTCACTTAGCGTGTCTTTTGCAAGTGCTTCACCACTATCTTGTTCGTATTCGCTTGGAGCATCGTCGGCCGATGCGCTAACAGTTATGTCATCGGTATCTGCTTTTTGCTCGTTTTTACCAGCAGCGTCTTCGGAATAGTCTGGTTCTTCAACCTCTAATAGCGGGTTGCTGTCGAGAGCTTCTTGTATTTCTTGCTGGAGATCCAATGTACTGAGTTGCAACAAACGAATAGCTTGTTGCAGCTGTGGAGTCATTGTAAGTTGCTGGCCCATGCGCAGCTGTAGTGATTGCCTCATGTATCTCTAACAATCCTTTTATGTTGTTATAATTAATACTAGCAGATGCTTAAAGACATGGCGTAAATGTTACAGCCTAAATTGCTCGCCTAAGTAAACATCGCGTACTGTTTTATCATTTAATACGTGTTCTGGAGTACCTGATGCAATCAGCTCCCCATGAGAAACAATGTAGGCTTTTTCACAAACATCAAGGGTTTCTCTTACGTTATGATCGGTAATTAATACACCAATCCCACGATTTTTGAGATGTTCTATTATTTTCTTTATATCTAATACCGAAATCGGGTCAACACCTGCAAATGGTTCATCCAATAATATAAATTTAGGATCGGCTGCCAGCGCACGTGCTATTTCCACGCGGCGACGTTCGCCACCCGACAATGCCATACCTTGGCTATCACGAATGTGTTGTATGCTAAATTCATCTAATAATTTATCGAGCGTGTCTTCTCGGGCTTGCTTATTTAACTCTTTGCGTGTTTCTAAAATTGCCATTAAGTTTTGATAAACAGTCAGTTTTCTAAAAATTGAAGACTCTTGTGGTAAGTAGCCAATGCCTAATCTAGCACGACTATGCATAGGTAAAAGAGTAATATCGTTATCATCGATAGAAATTTTACCTTTGTCGCTAGGTACAAGTCCCACAATCATATAAAACGTGGTGGTTTTACCTGCGCCGTTAGGACCAAGTAAACCAACAATACTGCCTGCTTTGACTTCAAGGCCGACGTTTTTGACAACTTCACGACCTTTATAGCTCTTTGCTAATAGTTCTGCTTTTAATGTACTCATGGCTGACCTTTATCGTCTTTTTTGCTTTTTTTAGTTTCGATAGGCACTAAAATCGTGTGAACGCGGTCAGTTGAGTTTTCATCTTTTTCGGCACTGATTAGCTGTTGTTCTATATCGTAGGTAATACTTTTGGCATTAATTTTTTGTCCTGCTTGCGATACTTCTGCATTACCAACGAGCGTTAAAAAACGTTTAGATACATCGTAACGAACTTCGTCTGCACTGGCGCTCATAGTTGTGCCATCTGATTGCTTCTCTTCAAAGCGAGCAGGGCTACCCGTGGCAATTAATAGTTGCTGGTTATCACCAAGTTCATCGCGCTTATGTACTTCGAGGCGGTCTGCTGTAATTCGGCGATTACCGTGAATAATCTCAACGTTTTTCTCAAAAATACCCACGTTAGCTTTTAATTGGCCTTCTTGCTTATCGGCGCTTATTGAAATTTGATTTGCAGCAGATAGCGAGTTTTGTTCTGCAGCATTACTATTAAACGCTAGTATAAGTGTAGGAATAATAAGTGATTTTAATATTTTATTGGTCATAATATATGGTTCGCGTATGGTTAATTAGTTTTATCACTTCGGTTTTTAAGTCGGCTTCTAGGCCTTTACCAGTGATTTTTAAATTGGGTCCAGTGATGATAACGGGTTGCTCCGAACGCATTGTTAATAGCTTTATATCTACCTGAATATTATCAGCATTGATTTTGTCTATCATGGCGTTATCGGTTAAGTTTTTGGCAACCACATTGCCTTCTAAAATTAATTGCTTGTCTTCGTATAATGTTGCTTCGTCTGCATTTATTTGCCACGTTTGCTTTTCGTTATATAAAGTAAAAATAGGTTTTTCGAAAAATGTAAAACCTAATTGCTGATATAGCTCCATTTTAGCCGCAGTGACTTTGTGGCTAATTTTACCTTGCTCGTCATAGGCTGTTTGTTTGAGTTCAATAGCTATGTAGTCAGGTTTTGCAATAACTTCAGACTCAGCCTGAGGTGCAACATTAGTTTGTGTAAAATAAGGGTACCAAAGCCAAACCATACAGCTAATGAATAAAACGCTTAATATTATGCGCGCTGCATTCATGAACTAGTGCCTTGTGTAGTCAATGCTTTACCATTTTCAAGCATGAGCAAGTCGGTAAGCTCTCTTACTGCGCCAAAGCCGCCAGGCATTTGCGTTACATAGTGTGATAAACGCTTTATAAGCGGATGAGCATCATTTACTGCAATAGCAAAGCCGACTAATTCCATAACGGGCATGTCAGGGCCATCATCACCAATATAAGCAATTTGTTCATCGCTAAGGTTAAGTTTATCTTTTAGCTCTTGATAGGCAACGAGCTTATTTTCTTGGCCTTGATAAATATGCTGTACGGTTAAGCTGCTCATACGTTGTTGCACTATTTTTGAATGACGACCAGTAATTACAGCCACTTCAAAGCCACTGTTTATAAGCGCTTTAATGCCAAAACCATCTTTTGTATTAAATGCTTTTAGCTCTTCACCTTGATTGCCAAGATAAATACGGCCATCAGAAAATACACCATCAATATCGCATATAAGTAGCTTTACTTTTTTAGCGCGTGCTTTTGCATCATCGCTCAGCGGTTGATAGAGTTCTTCAAATTGCATTTATAACACTCCTGCCTTTAATAGGTCTTGCATATTTAGTGCGCCAATAGGCTGATTTAGCTCATTGACGACGATTAAGCCATTTATACGTTTGTGTTCCATAATATTAAGCGCTTCAGCGGCTAAAATATCTTGCGTAGCCGTAGTACATGACTTAGTCATAACAACATCTATTTGTGTTGTATGAATATCAATTCTTTGCTCTAAAATACGACGCAAATCGCCATCGGTAAATAATCCCACGAGCTGCTGATTTTCATCAACAATGGCTGTCATACCTAAACCTTTAGCAGACATTTCAATAAGGGCGTCTTTAACTGTTTGTGAAACATCAATAATAGGTGTATTTGCGCCGCTGTGCATAACATCTTTTAAAGTAAGTAATAAGCGCTTGCCTAAACTACCACCTGGGTGAGATAGCGCGAAGTCATCAGCAGTAAACCCGCGAGCTTCTAATAATGCAACTGCCATGGCATCGCCCATCGCAAGCGTTGCAGTGGTACTGGATGTAGGAGCTAGACCCAATGAACAGGCTTCTTTTTCTACTTTAATACACACATGTACATTAGCAAGGGTCGCCATAGTTGATTGCGTATTGCCAGTCATCGATATCATTTTGGCACCAAGTCGTTTTAAAACCGGAATGATATTTAAAACTTCGCTGGTCTCACCTGAATTAGAAATAAGCATAACCACGTCATTTTTAGTGATCATACCTAAATCACCATGACTTGCTTCACCAGGGTGTACAAAAAAGGCGGGGCTACCTGTACTTGCAAGGGTTGCCGCTATTTTATTGCCAATATGACCTGATTTACCCATACCAATGACAATAATACGGCCTTCACAGTCGTACATTAATTGGCATGCGTTATGAAAATTCTCATCTACATATTGTGCAATATCACTAAGTGCTTGGCGTTCAACATCTAAAACGCGAAGGCCTTGTTCAATAAAATTTAGCGTTGCCATTACTTACCCTACTTGACTAAAAATATACCCTTGGTAGCCCAAAAACGCTATTAGCAATAAGCCGCCTTCTACTCTGTTGATACGTTGGGTGCCTCTAAAGTTCAATGACATAATAATTAGGGCAAGTGTTGCACCAATCATAATTAATACATCTCGACTTACTAATGACGGGTCAATTGCAGAAGGGTTGATAATACCAGCCAGTGGCAGTACGGCTAAAATATTAAATATGTTTGAGCCAACAATATTACCTAGTGCTAAATCATCTTCATTTTTAAGTACACCCGCAATAGAAGCGGCAAGTTCTGGCAAGCTAGTACCAATGGCAATAATTGTTAAACCAATTACTAGGTCGCTTAAGCCGAAGTATTTAGCAATATCGACAGCCGATCCAATTAAAAAATGAGAACTGACAGGTAGGAGTATCATGCCGACTACTAACCAAAATACGGCTTTTTTTGTAGGTACATTGCTAGGTACGTCGTCGCAGGCTTCTGACACAAATGGATCATCTTGGTTTTTCGCACGCATAGATACAATAATTAGCCCACCGATGAATACAATAAAGCCAACTAAAAGCGCAACACCTTCATTAAATGAAAAGTAGTTATCTGAAAATACATACCAAGTTGCAAGCGATACCAGCAGTACCAATGGCATTTCGCGCTTTAACGTACTAGATGAAACTGAAAGAGGGCGAAATAAAGCTGTGATACCTAACACAAGTAAAATGTTTGTAATATTAGAGCCAACAGCATTACCAACGGCTGTGTCTGTTTTGTTAGCCAGTGCAGCAGAGGCCGAAACCATCATTTCGGGTGCTGAAGAACCCATTGCTACAACGGTCAAGCCAACAATAAGTGTAGGTACACCAAAGTTTTTAGCAAGAGCCGCAGCGCCATAAACAAACCTGTCTGCACTCCAAACAAGAGCTGCAAAACCAAGAATTAAAATAACAAACGAGGTAACCATTGTGTTAAGCCAGTTATACAAAATACGGATGGCGCGAATAGTAACAAAAGCCAAGATGAAAGTATAAATAAAAGAGTAAGGTCAACTACGTAACAATGCTGCTTTTAAACAGCTAATTTAAAAATTTAAGCCGAGATTAAGCTGTTTTGAGCGAGTCTTATAATCCTTTTAATGGGTGTATTACAAAATCTTACGAATTGTTTTTTCCATCTTTGACAAAAAAGCTTTAAAATAGGTGCACTAGTGAACATTTTTATGGAGAGCGACTTGTCGCAATCAATAGTAGAAGTCAAGGATGTTAGCTTTTCGAGAGGCAATAGAACCATATATAAAAATATGAGTTTTAGCGTTCCTAAAGGTAAAATTACTGCGATTATGGGGCCAAGCGGAATTGGCAAAACCACTATGTTGCGTTTAATTGGTGGTCAGCTTAAACCCGATTCAGGTGATATTTTATTTGAAGGTGGCAGCATTCCTAAAATGTCTCGTAAAGAGTTATACGAAGCACGTACTAAAATGAGCATGCTTTTTCAAAGTGGTGCGCTGTTTACTGATATGTCGGTATTTGACAATATTGCATTTCCTATAAGAGAGCACACAAAGCTAAGTGAAGACCTTATTCGATTAGTTGTATTAATGAAATTGCAAGCGGTTGGGCTACGTGGCGCTAAAGATTTAATGCCCTCTGAGTTGTCTGGCGGTATGGCAAGACGTGCTGCACTTGCGCGCTCTATAGCGCTTGATCCTGAGCTAATCATGTACGATGAACCATTTGCAGGACAAGACCCTATTTCGATGGGGGTATTGGTTAAGTTAATTAAGTCGCTTAACGAAGTATTGGGTTTATCGTCTTTAATTGTGACACACGATGTAACAGAGGTAATGAGTATTGCCGATCACGTTATAATTATCGCCGATCAAGGGGTAATTGGTTGCGGTACTCCTGACGAAATGCGCAATCATGAATCTCCTTTAGTTCAACAGTTTTTAAAAGGCTTGTCGGATGGTCCAGTACCATTTCATTTTCCGGCTCAAGCTTATGCAGATGAACTGCTTGGAGAAAAAGCATAATGTTGGATTTATTTCAAAAGCTGGGGCATAAAACGCTAGGACGTTTTGCGGCTCTTGGCCGTTCGGCTTATATGCTGTTTAGTGCGCTAGCGCATGTTCCTAATTTTAAAAAAGGCACACCATTACTTGTTCGCCAACTTTATATGGTCGGTTCGCAATCGTTACTCATTATTATGGTGTCGGGTTTGTTTATCGGCATGGTATTGGCTCTGCAAGGTTACACCGTATTAGTTGGTTATGGCGCTGAGGATAGTTTAGGGCCGTTAGTGGCACTGAGTTTATTGCGAGAGCTGGGCCCGGTTGTTACTGCATTACTATTTGCAGGGCGCGCAGGTAGCGCATTAACAGCCGAAATTGGCTTAATGAAAGCAACAGAGCAACTTTCATCACTTGAGATGATGGCAATCGATCCGCTAAAACGTATTATTGCACCGCGCTTTTGGGCAGGTTTTATAAGCATGCCATTGCTTGCCTTAATATTTTCAGCCGTAGCAATCATAGGCGCTCACTTAGTAGGTGTAGATTGGTTGGGAGTTGATACAGGTAGCTTTTGGTCAATCATGCAATCACAAGTGTCGTTTCAGCAAGACATACTAAACGGTATTATTAAGAGTTTTGTATTTGCCATAGTGGTGACCTGGATTGCGCTTTATAAAGGATACGACTGTGTGCCGACCTCGGAAGGGATCAGCAAAGCAACCACCGAAACGGTTGTTCATTCGTCACTAGCAGTTTTAGGTTTTGACTTTATTTTGACAGCGGTAATGTTTACCAGCTAATAGGGTATAGATAATGAATTCACGGAAATTAGAAATTTTAGTTGGTTTTTTTGTAGCACTTGGCATTTTAGCGTTTGCGATGCTTGCACTTAAAGTTGCCAATTCAGGTATTAGTGGCTCTGGCGAAACATATACGCTTAATGCCAAGTTTGAAAACATCGGCTCGTTAAAAGCACGTGCACCTGTAAAAGTAGGTGGTGTAGTTATTGGTCGTGTTGACTCTATTTATGTTCACCCACAAGAGTTTTTACCCGTGGTTAATATGACTATTGATGCGCAGTACTTATGTCGTTTTTCAGACACAAGTTCAATCTCTATTTTAACATCGGGTATACTAGGTGAACAATATTTAGGCATTCATCCAGTTATTTCACCAGACTCTGCCAAACAGCGTTGTTTAGGCGAAACAGTGACTGAAAATAAGCAAGATGAAGCAATTGACGATTTATTTGGTGTAGAAAGTAAAGCACTAGGTGATGGCGATTCAATCACTGATACTAAGTCTGCCATTGTACTTGAAGAATTAATCGGGCAGTTTTTATTCAACCAAGGTAGTGAGTAATTATTATGTTGAAAAAGTTTTTAGCTATTGTAGCAATAGGCACAATGACGCTAACTCAAAGCGTAAGTGCAGCAGATGTTAAACTGGTGGATCCGAACAAAATGGTACGCCAAGTTGCCGATAATACATTTGCACGTATTAAAAAAGATCAGCCATTAATTGTTAAAGATCAAGAGCATCTTCGCGTAATCGTTGAAGAAGAATTAATGCCTTATATCGACTACAAATATGCAGCACTTCGCGTACTAGGTAGTGAAGTATCTAAAGTACGTGCCATTACCGACGAAGCTGAAAAAGCCAAAGCAATTAAAGAAATCCAGCGTTTTATTGGTGTATTTAGAGAGTATTTAGTTGCTACTTATGCAGGTGTGTTTACTCAATATACAAACCAAAAAGTTGAGTTTGGTGCAGAACAAGCATTTAAAGGTAAAGATGTCGTTGTCGTTAAAACTAAAATTATCGAAGGCGGCAAACCAGATATAAAAATAGATTTTAAAGTACGTGAAAACCGAAGTGGTGAGTGGCGCGCGTACGATATGATTGCTGAAGGTATTAGTTTACTAGATGCAAAACAAAGTGAGCTACAAGGTATTTTGCGTCAGCAAGGTATTGATAATGTAAGTAACCTTTTAGAGCAAAAGAGTCAGCTACCAGTTCAGTTTAGAGGCAGTAACTCGAATGACTAAATTGGCAATAAGCCAAGTTGATGGACAACATTTTCGAGTAAACGGTGAGCTTACTCGAAATTCAATTGGCGATGAACAGCTTCTGAACAACAAGTTATTAACTAAGCATAAAACCATCTATTTTGACCTAAGTAAGGTATCTAGGGTTGACACAGCGGGCTTAGCTTGGTTAATTCACTCTTTTGCAGAATTAAAGCAGCAAGGCATTCGCCTTGAGTTGCAAAACCTACCTGAGCAATTGCAAAATTTAATGCAATTAGGCCAGGTTACAACCCTATTTGAGTGAGAGTTATGGAAACTAGCCAAGTCGAAACATTATTACGCGAAGAACTTCAATTAGCTGAAGTACATGTAAAAGCCAATGGTAGCCATTATGAAGTTGTTGCAGTAGGTGAATGCTTTGACGGTTTAAGCCGAGTTAAAAAGCAGCAGCTAGTTTATGGTCCATTAATGAATACAATTTCAGATGGCACAATT
Source organism: Pseudoalteromonas sp. TP27 (assembly GCF_056470645.1). Taxonomy (NCBI): domain Bacteria; kingdom Pseudomonadati; phylum Pseudomonadota; class Gammaproteobacteria; order Alteromonadales; family Pseudoalteromonadaceae; genus Pseudoalteromonas; species Pseudoalteromonas sp. TP27. The sequence goes on from NZ_JARDAK010000012.1 coordinate 44,488, forward strand.
CACGCAGTATCTATTCGTGCATTTACTCCTGTAGAGTGGAAGCGCGAACAAAAATTTATTTTACCGCAATAAATAGGGCCTCCTAATGGATCAATTTGTAATTCAAGGTGGTACTTCACTTGCTGGTGAGGTGACTATTTCAGGCGCTAAAAATGCTGCACTTCCTATTTTATTTGCTTCACTGTTAGCTGATGGTAAAAGTATATTTACTAATGTACCGCGTCTTCGCGACATAGTGACTACTGAAGCCTTATTAAAAACGTTAGGTGCAGATGTTAATTGGCATGGTGATACATTAATCATTGATGGTTCAACGGTTGATAAAACACTAGCGCCATACGACTTAGTAAAGCAAATGCGTGCCTCAGTGCTTGCGTTGGGTCCTTTAGTTGCACGTTTTGGTGAAGCTCAAGTGTCTTTACCTGGTGGGTGTGCTATTGGTGCTCGCCCGGTTGATATTCATATTCAGGGTTTGGAGCGCATGGGCGCGGTAATTAACGTTGAAAATGGTTATATTAATGCCAAGGTAAACGGTCGCTTAAAAGGCGCTGAAATCTTTATGGAAATGGTAAGCGTAGGCGCTACCGAAAACCTATTGATGGCAGCAGCCCTCGCTGATGGCAAAACCATACTAGACAATGCTGCACGTGAACCTGAAATAATCGATTTAGCTAATTGCTTAATTGCTATGGGCGCTAAAATTACAGGTGCAGGTACAAGTCGCATTGAAGTTGAAGGCGTTGAGCGTTTAGCTGGTTGTGAGCACAGCATTTTACCTGATAGAATAGAAACAGGTACATTTTTAGTCGCAGCAGCAATGGCAGGCGGTGAAGTACTTTGTAAAAACACTGACTTTCATTCTCTTGAGCCTGTAATTGAAAAGCTACGTGCTACGAATGCACAGCTAGAAGTACATAACGACAGTATTTATCTTGATATGCGTGGCCGAGAACTTAGAGCCGTGAATATTAAAACAGCCCCACACCCAGGTTTTCCTACCGATATGCAAGCTCAATTTACAGCATTAAATGTAGTAGCAAATGGTAGTGCGACTATTACAGAAACGATTTTTGAAAACCGTTTTATGCATGTGCCAGAGTTACAGCGTATGGGCGCTAATATTCGTTTAGAAGGGCATACCGCAATTTGTGGTGAGACTGAAAGTTTAACGGGTGCGCAAGTGATGGCAACCGATCTGCGCGCTTCAGCTAGCTTAATTTTGACGGGTATAGTGGCACAAGGTGAAACGGTTGTTGATCGTATTTATCACGTTGATAGAGGTTATCAGCGCATTGAAGATAAACTAAGTGCACTTGGTGCAAACATTAAGCGTAGAAGTAGTTAATAGTGAGTTTAGCTCGGGGTTTTATGTTTCGAGCGGTTTAACTTAATTAACAACTTTAGCAAAAGAATAAGGCGTAGTTTTTAACTACGCCTTATTTGTGTCTTATATAGTTCTAATAAGTGTTTACATATTTAGGACTAATAAGCGTAATAATATGCTGAATAATCGGCTAACATTTATAAACGAAGAAAATTACACTATATGAGTGATTTTTATTCACTCTACAATGCATGTATAGCCACGTAAACTCTATTTCAATTCTCATACTTTATTGTTATTTATGCTGCTTAAACTCACAATCGCACCTTTGCTTATTTTACTAATAACATTTTCCCAAAAACGCTTTGGCAGTTTTGTTAGTGGGATTATCCCTGGATTGCCTATTACCTCGGGGCCAATATCTTATTTTATAGCGCTGGAGCAAGGTAAGCTATTTGCTGCTAACTCAGCGGTTGCTTCTCTTTATGGCATGAGTGGTATAGGTTTATTTTGTTTTAGTTACTTGGTTGTATCACGACGATTTGGTGTGTTTAAGTCGCTTTTTACAGCGTTAAGCATTTGGTGTGTATTTAGCGTTATTACTTTATTTTTGCCTGTGGATATTATTGTGGCGAGTGTTGTGTCGCTATGTATTTTACTCGTTTTAACTGTTATCTCTACAAAGCTAAATATATCAGTTGATGCAAAACCATTAAATGCTCGCTGGGAGCTGCCGGTAAAAATGTTATTAGTAACAAGTTTTATTGTGCTTGTTACGTTTATATCACAACATATAGGGTCTGCTTGGAGCTGGTTAATATCTACCTTCCCGGTTATTTTAGCGGTTATGGGCAGTGTTGCTCACTTTAGTGACAAACAAGCCTCAACGTTTAAAATTCTTAATGGCGGTATTATTGGTTCACTAGGTGGCTGTGTATTTTTTGCAGTTATTGCCTTAGCGCTTAAGCTTAATTTTGTTATTTGGCAGGTATATGCAGCCGCAGCGGTTTGCTCAACATTGTTTACTATCGTTGTTAGTTATTTTGTAAATCGTAAACAGCTTAGCCAACCAACGTCAGCTTTAAGTAATTAAACTAAGAGACTCTAACCATCAACTAAAGTCAGTGGTTTTACTTTTCGCAGCATTTTTTGCTGATACATGGCGCTGTCGCCAGCCTTTAAAATTTGATCAATACTGTGTGGTGGAACATTAAAATTAGTAAGCCCCACACTTGCATGTATATTAATCTTATTGCCGTTTAGTGTTATTACAAGTTCGTTTAACTGGCGTTCTAGTTCATGTACTTTGCTGTTTACTTTGTCGTTATTGTTAAAGTGAGCAAGTACGACAAATTCGTCACCACCAATCCTTCCTACAGCGTCGCTTCTTCGCATGCTGTTTTTTAAATAATTGGCTACACAGCACAGAACTTTGTCGCCACTATCGTGGCCGTATGTATCGTTTATTTGTTTAAAGTTATCAAGATCGATATACATTAGGCACAAAATACCCGATTGCTCGCTGTGTTGTTTAATGAGTAAATTGGACTTTTTGCTCCAACCTCGCCTATTTAAAATATTACACAAGTGATCGTAGTTCGCCTCCGACTCTGCTTGTTTTTTGGCGATACGCATTCGACTTATTCTTCTAGACACCGCCACAGCAAGTAAAAATGATTCTATAGCGAAAGCTAAAATAAATCCGTAACGCTGCATAAATGGATTTTGATTAATAAGTAATACTCTAAATATCATGCTTACGAGCACCAAGCTCAACGCTATAACAACAAGTGTTGCTTCGTGTATTCCTTTACGAGCTTGCAGTGCTGCTAAAATAAAAATGATAGTAACAATAACTAATGAGCCGTAAGCCATTATGTTGCCTGCTACTTTCCAAATCAAAATATTGCTGAACAATATTCTTATTAAACAAAAGCACATAACAATACTAGCCATAATTTTTAAAGCTTTACTTGTTTTTGGCCAGCTTGTGTTTAGTTCAAGCAGCGCGCATATAAACCATGTAGCACTGAGTACCGTGAGGCCTATGCTGAGTAAATATAAATCAAATAGGAGTGATGAAACGTGCTCAGTTATAAATAAATAGAGCTGGCCTTCTTGAAGTAAAACAAAGCTGCCAATACAAAAAATATAGGCGCTGTATAGCTTAAATATACTGTCATGCAGCCTATAGCCCATTATTAATACGTAAAAAATGAGCGTAATACATAGCCCATAAAAAGCACCCATAATGAGATTATGTTGTTGTGTGTTTTTAAAAAATAATTGTGTATTTTGCCACTTAAATCGAGGTGTATAGTTGAGTTTTGACTCAAGAGTAATAACGGCAGTAAAGCTTCCTGAATCCATTAAAAAGGCAATTTGCCCCGATTTCAATGGCTGTTTTATTATATCGTTTTGCTGCCATGTAAAGCTATCAAGGCCTGGGCGCAAAAACGAAAGTACGCCACCATGCTTTAACGAGCAGTTGAGCTGAAATTCGTTTGTGCCACGTTTGGCCAGAAGTTTAGATGTTGTATTAAGTTGTAAAGATGAGAGAGCAGATTGGCTATTTAAAGGTGTTATATTGCAAAAGTCGGTTGCATTGCTACTGTCGGCTGCATTGCTAATAAATGCTATTAGGTAAATAAAAAATAGAAATACATATTTAACCCCTCCCTGCAAAATATTAGGGTCTGTATTTTTATGATTTTTTTTATCGGCCATAAGCGCATCCAAACTCAGCTACTTTTTTATAGTAGCAGAGCTTACTCGTTTAGCTAATTGTTACGCTATAAAAGTAACAATTAGCTAATTGTTTGTAGCGTAGTTTAGCTGTGTAATTGAGTTAACATTTCACTTGGCGTTTTATTAAAGTGACGCTTAAATTCGCGGCTAAATTGCGATGGGCTGGTATAGCCAACCTTTAATGCAGCTTCATTGGCTTTGCTTCCACTACTAGTTATAAGCTCTTTGGCCTTAGCTAAGCGTACTTTTTTTAAATACTGTAATGGTGACTCAAACGTTACTTGTCTAAAAGCACGATGAAACGACGATACACTCATATTTACATCTTCAGCTAACCCTTCAACCGTAATTTGGTTTGCATAACTACTATGCATAGTGGAGAGCGTACGTGCTATGCGCGCATAGTGACCGTCGTGCATGGCAAGGCCTATTAACGTGTCGCCTTGTGGGCCGCAAAGCACACGATATACCAATTCTTTTACTATATCTTCGCCAAAAATGTCTGCTTCAATAGGGTTATTGAGCACGCTAAGTAAGCGGTGAGTTACTTGCTCCATAGCGCCATCTATTTTAGCCGATTGAACGCCACTCATTTGCCCTGAAGTGAATGGCTTATGTGTACCTATTTGGTTTACTAGCTTGTGTAACATTACCGGGTTTATATCTATAACAATGCCCATTACAGGCAGGTTGTTATCGGTAAAAGCTTCGCACTCAAGTGGCACGGGTACACCTAAAACAAGATAGTCACCTTCGCCATACTTTATTTGATGTTCAGGGAAATGAATTATTTTATGTCCTTGGCCAACAATAATAATACCTGAGTTATATATGAGTGGTTGGCGCGGCGAGCTTTTACTTGCGCGATGAAAATACACACCTGGAATAATGGTTTCCATGTTGCCTTCAAAGTTGAGTAAATTATTGTGCTCTGCAAATTTTTGCATCATGTTGGCTATTGAGGACATTAAAACATCTATTATCGTACGAATTTTGCGTAAAATATCAATCTTGCCAGTTTTAGGCAAGCTTTTGCGAGTTATTGGGCTTTTTTAATGTTTGTTTTGCCACTAATATGCACTCATTGAAGTTTGGCTTAGTTAGTAATTAAGCATTCTATTTAGTATTTAACCGTCACCTAGGAGCAAAATAATGAAATTTAGCTACGTAAATCCAACACTTATCCAGTTCGGCCAAGAACAAATTGCCTCACTAACTGATTTGATCGCAAAGGATCAAAAAGTACTTGTAGTGTACGGGGGCGGTTCAATTAAAAAGAACGGCGTGTACGACCAAGTTGCAGCAGCACTTGAAGGCTTTGATTGGGTTGAGTTTTCGGGCGTTGGCGCTAACCCAACAATTGAAGTGTTAGACCAAGCAGTAAAAATTTGTAAAGAACAAGATATCGACTTTGTACTGGGTGTAGGCGGCGGTTCAGTAATCGACGGCGTTAAATACATTGCAGCATCTGCCGTTTACGATGGTGAAGGTTGGGATATTCCTACTGGTAAGCATACTATTACTAGTGCATTACCAATTGGTGCAATATTAACATTGCCTGCAACGGGTTCAGAGTCTAACCAAAACTCAGTTGTGAGCAAAGAAGCAACAAAGGAAAAACTACCGTTTGCATCACCAGAAGTACTGCCTAAATTTGCGATTATGGACCCTGATGTAATGAAAACATTACCACAGCGTCAACTTGTGAATGGTTTAGTAGATGCATGGGTTCATACCTGTGAGCAGTATCTAACATTCCCTGAAACAGCATTGGTTCAAGAAGGTTACGCAGAGGCACTTTTAAGAACGCTTAAAACATTAGGCGATAACTTTGAAAGCCAAGACGATGCATGGCGCGCAAACCTTATGTGGGCAGCTAACCAAGCACTTAATGGTTTAATTGGTTCTGGTGTATCGCAAGATTGGGCTACGCACATGATTGGCCACGAGCTTACAGCCGCTTACGGTGTTGACCATGCACGTTCACTTGCTATTGTTCAGCCTTCTTTACTGCGCAACCAATTTGCAGTTAAAAAAGCAAAACTAGAGCAAATGGGTAAAAACGTATTTGGTCTTGAGCAATCTGACGACTTAGCTGAGAAAACAATTGCAGCAATTGAAGCGTTTTACCACAGCCTTGACGTAGCTACTGTGCTTACTGAACATGGCGATGATAAAGCCGCTGCTATTGACAATATTATTGGTAAACTTGAAGCGCACGGCATGCTAGCACTTGGTGAAAACCAAGCTATTACGCTTAAAGAAAGCCGCGAAATTTTAGAACAAGCTGTTGCTTAATCACCTTTAAGTAACTTAAAACTAAAAGCCGCTAACGTTTAAAGTTAGCGGCTTTTTTGTGCGTATTAACTATTTAATTCTTTTATTATTTGGCAGTCGTTTATAGTATTTTCGGTGCAGTTAGTTAATAAATTTGCTAACGATACTTCGAGCTTTTTAAGTTCTTTTTGTGCAGCTCGTACTTTTATTAATTGATTTTCAATAATACCATTAACTTTTACGCACGATGCGTCACCAAGTATTTGCGCCGCTAACAGCGCTTTAATATCGTCAATCGGAATTTGTAAATCGCGGCAACGGCGAATAAATACTAAGCGGTCGGTATCGGCTTTGGTATAGGTTCTATATCCATTGCTAGCACGCTTTGGGGCTGGAATAAGGTTTATTTGTTCGTAATAGCGAATTGTTTTTGCGTTAAGATTAACTAAATTTGAAAGTTGTTTAATTTGCATATTGACCTTCCAGTAACTAGACGGTTTATTATGTTGCCTGCTCTCGTTATGTTCAAGTGATTTGTTGAGCTCTTCTTTTAAACTTTGTAGGTAGGTAATGCGCTCAAACTACTTTTTAGTCGTGATATTATTAGTGCTTGTACACAGCTTTATTAGCTGTGATGCTGCTGCGTATCATTTACAAGAAGAAGTTGATCACGTTAGCTATATTCATTCTCAAACAAGTTTAGAAGATGAAGATGCTCAATCACCGACTGAAATTCATGCCCACCAACATTGCCACTGTGGTTACTACAGTACGCTAAATCATTCAATAAGTCCTGAGCAAAGCCAAGCAACACAGCCTGCTTGCTACAAAGGTTTAAATTACCCGCCAGATGTTCCGCCGCCTAATTCACTTAGCTAGTTTAATTATTTTTTAGATAATTTCAGTGCATTTTATTGCCTGCGCTTATATGCGTTAAAGGTACTATTTTGCCTATTTAGGGTGCTTACAACTTGTAACACACCCACTGTTTGTTAAAAAACGGACACGCTATATGAATAAAAAACCAATAATGCTGGTGGCGCTACTGTGCGCATTGCCTGCATTTAGCGCATTTGCTAGCAGCGAAAATCAAAACGTATTAACGCTTAAGCAGGCGCTTACAAATACTGAGCAGCAAAACCTACAGCTTAAACGCTACCCTTACCATCAAAAAATATTGAGTGCATTAAAAACTCAAGCAACGCTTTCACCTAACCCAACGGTGAATTTTGAAGCTGAAAACTTTTTAGGAACTCACGGCTCTCATGCGTTTTCGGGGGCGCAGTACACGCTTGGGCTAAGCCAGTTAATAGAGCTTGGCGATAAGCGTCAAAACCGCGTTAATTACGCAACTGCAAATATAAAAGCGCAAACAATTGAGTATAAAAATACGCGCTTAGCGCTTTTAGCCACCACAACTGAACGCTATTACCAAGTACTTAAGTTTCAGGCACTAATTGCTTTAAATAAGGAACGTAAAAGTACTGTTGAGCAGGCGCTTAAAGCGATTGAAAAACGTGCTGAAGCGGGTGCGGTTTCACAAGCCGATGTAACCCGTATGCGCTATGCATTAAGCCAAGTGGATTTAAATACTGCAATGCTACAAAGTGAATTTGAGCGCTCTCGTTTAGCACTTAATGAGCTTTGGCAAGAACCGCTAGTTAGTGATTATTATGCGGGAGATTTATCTAGCGTTACTGAACTCAAAAGTGAGCAAGCATTACTTGATGCGGTAAATACAGCACCAGAATTTGCATTGCTACAGCAACAATATATGCAGCAAACGGCTAACTTATCGCTACAAGAATCAAATGGGCAAAGCGATTTAACACTTGGCGGCGGTGTGCGTTATAACCAACAAACAGATGCCAGCTCGTTTGTATTTTCGTTTTCTATGCCGCTACAACTTAGTAATTCTAACAGTGGTAATATTGAGGCGGCGCAGCAGCAGCTTACATTGCTTAGTGAACAACAAGGGCAATTGCGTATTCAGCTGCGCCAACAAGTACGTACGCTCTACGCGTATTACAAAGGTAAAACCACGCAAGCAAAGCTGTTAACGCAGCAGATAATTCCGCAAGCGCAAACGCTTATAAAGCAAAGCTTAAAAAGCTATCAGCAAGGGCAAATTTCGGTATTGCAATTACTCGACGCTCAACAAGCTTTATTTGACTCTAAACGCGCACTTATTACCACCCATAGCGAGCTTTACCAAGTGCACCTTACCCTTGAGCGTTTAACTGGCCAACCTTTAATTGAGACTAATTAATCATGAATAAAACTCTTATCGCATTATTTATAACGCAGTTATTTGCATTCCCGCTTTTTAGTAACACGGCTATGGCATCTGACGATCATCACGAAGAAAGTCACGAAGAAGGTCATAAAGACGAACATGCAGAAAAAGGCCCTCACGGCGGCTTTTTATTAACTAATAACAAACTTAATTTAGAGCTTAAATTAACGCAATTTGCAGGAAATACTGAACTGCGAATATATGGTTTTGATAACAATAAAGCCGTTGATATAAACCAGTTAAACGTAACTATTAATGTGCAGCGTTTGAGTGAAAAACCACAGCTTATTCGCTTTAAAGCGGAAGATGATTATTTAGTAAGTACCGTAAGTGTAAACGAGCCGCACTCATTTAAACTTGACGTTATGGCACGCTATAAAGGGGCTGAAATAAATTATCATTATGAGCAAGAAGAAGGGCGCACCACACTAAGCGAGCAAGCAATTGAGCGCGCAGGTATTAAAACTGAGACAGCAAAGAGCGGCACAGTTGAGCTAACTGATACTTTATTTGGTGTAATAGCGCCAACCGCGCACGGCACTGTTGAAGTAATGGCGCCTTACACCGGTTTAGTTAACGATATATTTTTCAGCATTGGTCAAAACGTTAAAAAAGGCGACAAACTTGCCAGCGTAACTAACCGCGAAACACTGCAAAATTACATCATAAAAAGCCCCATAACGGGTGTTATTACCGAGCAATATTTAAAGCCCGGTGAGCTTGCAAATAGTGCGCTAATGCAAATAGTAAACTTAGAAACCGTATGGGTAGAGCTATCGGCATTTCCTGAAAATATTGAAAAGTTAGCCATAGGTCAAAACGCTAAAGTGTACGACTTACATCATCATTTAAACGCACAAGGCGAGGTGTTTTTTATAGCGCCCATGATGAGCGGTGGGCATATTGCGCGCGCGCGGGTTGAGCTTAAAAACCCAGACGGACATTGGCGACCAGGCATGCACGTTAATAGCGATATTAGCACTGCAAAAGTAGACGCGGCTGTACGCGTTAAAGCGATTGCTGTTCAGGAATTTAACGGTAAACCCAGCGTATTTATAAAAAGCGGCAATGTTTTTGAAGTACGCCCTGTAAAACTCGGTGCTAAAAACAGTGAGTGGGTAGAAGTACTCGAAGGGCTTTCATCTAATAGTGAGTACGTAACTGAGAATAGTTATGTGATAAAAGCAGACATTTTAAAAAGCGGCGCAAGCCACTCACACTAGGAGACAGCATGATTAACTGGATAGTTTCTTTTGCGGTTAAACGCCGCATGATGGTGCTTGCGCTCACGCTTTTATTTGCAGGGTTTGGTGTATATAACACGCAGCGTTTGGCGGTTGATGCCGTACCCGATATTACTAACGTGCAAGTTCAAATAAATACCAAAGCGCCAGGGTTTACTCCGCTTGAAGCAGAGCAGCGCATTACCTATTTAATCGAAACCGTAATGGCGGGTATACCAAAACTTGATTACACTCGTTCGATTTCGCGTTATGGGCTCTCGCAAGTAACCGTTATTTTTAACGAAGGCACCGATATTTACTGGGCGCGCCAGCAAATTAGTGAGCGCATTCAGAGTATTCGCTCAGACTTGCCAGCCAATATTGAGCCAAATTTAGGACCTATTGCCAGCGGTCTAGGCGAGATTTTTACTTACTCAGTGCATGCAAATAAAGGCGCATTAAAAGACGATGGTACCCCATTTAACGCAGAAGACTTACGTACCTTGCAAGATTGGGTTATTCGTCCGCAGTTATTAAAAGTAAAAGGGGTTACCGAAATAAACAGCCAAGGGGGATTTGAGCGCCAATACCAAGTAGCGCCAATGCCTGAAAAACTACTGGCTTATAAGCTCACATTAAGTGATGTAATTACGGCACTTAAATTAAATAACAGTAATCAAGGTGCGGGATTTATAGAGCGCTTTGACGGACAATACTTAGTGCGCTCACCTGGGCAATTAAAAACCATTGATGACATAGCTAACACGGTTGTTGCTAAGCGCGATGATGCACCGGTTCGCATAAAAGATGTGGCTAGCGTGCGTTTAGGCAAAGAGCTCAGAACAGGCGCTGCAACGTACAACGGCGAAGAAACCGTTCTCGGTACCGCTATGATGCTAATTGGCGAAAACAGCCGCGTAGTAGCAAAATCCATGGCTGATAAACTCAAAGCCGTACAACTAAGCTTACCTGAAGGCGTTGTAGTTGAGGCCGTGTACGACAGAACGACCCTTGTTGATAAAACCATAGCGACCGTAAAAACCAACCTATTTGAAGGCGCAGTGCTGGTGGTCGTTATTTTACTACTGCTATTAGGTAACGTAACCGGTGCACTTATTACGGCAATGGTTATTCCGCTCAGTATGCTATTTGCCATTACAGGCATGGTGGGTAATCGGGTATCGGGTAATTTAATGAGCCTAGGCGCAATCGACTTTGGCTTAATTGTTGATGGCGCTGTTATTGTGGTTGAAAACTGCTTGCGCCAACTTGGCGTGGCGCAGCATAAACATGGCAGGCTACTTACGTTAAACGAGCGTTTAAATGTAGTAACCGCCGCCACTAAAGAAGTATTCAGCCCTGCGGTATTTGGCATTTTAATTATTATGCTGGTGTACTTACCATTATTTGCACTGAGCGGCGTGGAAGGCAAAATGTTTCAGCCAATGGCGTTTACCGTGGTTGCGGCGTTAGTAGGCGCACTTATTTTTGCAGTAACGTTTGTGCCAGCTGCTATTGCGGTATTTGTACGTGGCAAAGTTGATGAAAGCGAAAATGCGGTTATGCGCGGTATTAAAAAAGGCTATAAACCGCTACTTGGTTTATCGCTTAAATTACCGTGGGTTATGGTTAGTATTGCGGGTGTTTTAGTGATTGCGCTTGGCTTTAAAGTTAAAAATATGGGCGCTGAGTTTTTACCGCAACTTGATGAGGGCGACATAGCCATGCATGCTCTGCGCATTACCGGCACCGGTATTGAGCAATCAGTAAAAATGCAAAAAGAGCTAGAGCAAGCCATTTTAGCCATACCTGAAGTTGAAAAAGTATTTTCAAAAATTGGTACGCCCGATGTAGCAAACGATCCTATGCCACCTAACGTTGCCGACACCTTTTTAATGTTAAAACCGCGCGAACAATGGCCTAACCCTGCTTTAAGCAAAGAAGAACTTGTTAAGCAAATTCGCCATTTAGTAAATGAAGTACCAGGTAATAACTATGAGTTTACGCAGCCAATAGAAATGCGCTTTAACGAGTTAATAGCAGGGGTGCGCGCCGATGTGGCAGTGCGTATTTATGGCGATGACTTATCAACATTAAAAGAGTATGGCGAAAAAGCCACAACCTTGGTGCAAAACATAACCGGTGCAACTGATGTACGCCTTGAGCAAATGGAAGGGCTGCCAACGCTTTCTGTAACGCCACTTCGCGACCACATGGCGCTGTTAGGTTTAACGGTAACTGATATACAGCAAAGTGTGAGCGCAGCGGTAGGCGGTGTGCAAACGGGACTTATTTACGAAGGTGATAAACGCTTTTCATTATTAGTGCGTTTGGACGAACGCTGGTCGAGCGATATAACACAGCTTGCGCGTTTGCCAGTAGCGGTGCCAAAAAGCGCTAACCCAGATCTTGCATTTGTACCGCTTGGCGAAGTGGCAACTATTAGTATTGATAAAGGACCTAACCAAATAAACCGTGAAAGTGGTAAGCGTAATGTTGTTGTTACTGCAAACGTAGAAGGACGCGACTTAGCAAGCTTTGTAAGCGACGCGCAAGCCGCTTTAAATTCAGATCTTAATTTACCGAGTGGTTATTGGATTGAATATGGCGGCACATTTGAGCAGTTAGAATCGGCAAGTAAGCGTTTATCGCTAGTGGTGCCAGTTACTTTATTACTTATATTTGGCCTACTTTATAGCGCGTTTGGATCGCTGCGTGATTCGTTAATTATATTTAGCGGCGTACCACTTGCGCTTACTGGTGGCGTGCTTGCGTTATTGCTACGCGACATGCCGCTTTCAATATCAGCAGGCGTTGGCTTTATCGCGCTAAGTGGTGTTGCAGTATTAAATGGCGTGGTTATGCTGTCGTTTATCAAGCAATTAAGAGCCGATGGACTTAGTTTAATAGATGCGATTGAAACCGGTGCACTTTCGCGTTTGCGCCCAGTACTAATGACCGCTTTAGTGGCAAGCTTAGGGTTTGTTCCTATGGCGCTAAATACAGGTACCGGCGCTGAGCTACAAAGACCACTGGCAACCGTGGTGGTTGGCGGTATTATTTCATCAACTTTACTTACGCTGTTAATTTTACCTGCACTTTATAAATTAGTGCATGCAAAGTTTAATAAGCAAAAAGAAGCTGAGTTAGTCTAAATATTATCGATTTAAAGTTAATAAAAAAAGCAGCTGTAATTACAGCTGCTTTTTTATTTGGGTATTATTTAGCAAAAATACTATATTAATTATATTGAAAAAGATTATCCCAGTGCTCATCAAGAATAGTTTTTGCCTGCTCTAGATTTAGCGCACTATACACGTCAGTTCCCTCTATTTCGTTACTACACGTTACTAAACGCATACGCACCAGCTTTTCAAGCGCATCGGTAATTTCAAAATCAAGACTGCACTGATATTTGCTTTTAAACCAATGCTCTATTTGTTCATCAAGTATTTGTGCGGTTAAGCCATTTTCTGATTTTAATAAAAAAGTATAAGCAAGTAAGGCTTCTTTTATATCTTCTTCTTCGGCCGCGTCTATAAGCGTGTGAAATACGCCCGCGTTGTTATCGAGGTTTTTAAAATAGAGGTTATCGCTAAGGGCTTTCATAAATTTAATTTTACGATTTTTAAATTTACTCCATTCTTTAAAAATAAAGCTGCCAAACACGCCCATGCCAATAGCAAAGGTAATAAAGTGTTGTTGAGTCATTTCTACGGCCTCACTTCTAAAGCCACCCCAAAAAGCAAACGCTGCAAATAATAATATGAGTGATGCGCCCAATTTAGTAATAAGTACCACTGCACCACCAACCAAAGCAGACGAGCCAATAATGACCTTATCGATAGGGCGCATGCGCACTTCGCTATTAGGAAATAGCATTTCAAGATCGGCCTTAGGTACATTTTGAAACAACTTTACTATGGTTGAACTTGGCTCAAACCCCAGAGGCGTTTTATTTTTAGCTTTAAAATAAGCGCTATCTTTAAAGCGAATAAACACCGCTACGCGATCGTAATTAGTAAAGTGCAACGGCTTTTTACGAAGGCCCCAAAAGCTGGTGATGGTTTCACTAAGTTGCGACTCGCCACGGCGATAAAAAACTACTTCTTCAAAGTCGTCAAATTCAACCTCAAGGCGCACTTTAAACAATGATTCTTCGTTTAATGCATCTTGTAAGTCTTCATTGGTGATCACTTCAAAATTAGCGGCATTAAGTACCTTGGCAAAATCTTTAGCAAAATCACGTTGGCACTGCGCTTTTTGATCAACCGATACGGGGGCTAACGATCGCGTATCGCTATTGGGATCAAACGGCGCATAGTTGTTTTTAAGTGACTCAAGTGTTGCGTGGTAATCGTAATGAATAAGGCTGGCTAGTAAATCACAAAACTGTTTAAACGATGTTTTTTGTGTGTTGTTATTGAGCTCTTCGCTACACATATCAACAATATCTTGCTTTCTGAAGGGAATAAAACGCGCACTTTGCATAAATTAATAACTACTGTGATAGGGAATCTAACTGTATGGGCACATAATAAAATATTCTTATAAGTATTGCGAATTTGTTAATGATAAATAGCTGACCAACAAAGTTAAGTATTTTCAGGCTGTATTAACCTGATTGTGTAATGATTAAAGCCGTTCATACTTACTTTCGCCACGATAAGGAATGCATATGGCCATTCAAAAAAAGTTAAAAGAAAAAACACGTAACTTTATCGACTCTAAGCATATGCTTAGCGGTATTACCGTAGCGTCGTTTTTAGAATCAACCATAGTGCCCATTCCGCTTGAGGCAGTGCTGGTGCCGCTAATGCAAGCTCGTAGAGAGAAGCTATGGCTTATCGCGTTAATGGCTACTTTAGGTTGTATTGTAGGTGCACTTTTTGGCTATGCATTGGGTTACTATTTATTTGATGCGGTTGGTGATTGGATCATTAATACGTTTTCGAGCCCAGAGCAATTTGAAAACGTTAAACAGCAAATGCAAGACCAAGGTTTTTGGTTTGTTATAACGCTTGGCATTGTGCCTATTCCGTTTCAGATAGCGATGCTTGCTGCAGGCGCGACTAAGTACTCTATTTGGCTGTTTTTATTAGCCTCAGGTATTGCACGTTCTATTCGTTACTTTGGCTTAGCTATTATTGTTTATTATGCAGGTAATGAAGCTGAGCGAATCATTAGTAAACATAAAACTAAAGCGATGATTGGCATCACTATTTTAGTGTTGGGATTATGGGGACTTAGTACCTTGATTTAAGCGTAACTTTGAGTGTTATCGTGGGTTTTATCTTCGCGAGGGTTTTTATTATTGTGCTATAGTTTTTAAATGAAGTACTGAAAACCTAGCAATTAATATGATTGAAACAGTAAAACTCACCGTTAAACTTTCTAACTTTTATAAAATGCCTTTGATCAATAGAGTTTTCAGTTTAGCTTTATTGATCTATATCGTTACGTTTACAGTTTACGCGTTAGATACTTTCCCTCCTTTAAATGTACAAAACAATGTGTATGGTTTTACTACCGATTTTATTAATTTAATTGTCATTATATTTCTGTTTTGGATGGTTCAATGTTCTGAGCTATCTAAACAGGCATATATTTTTTCTAGTTTTGGTTTATTACTTTGGAGCGTTGGAACGACAGCTGATGTGCTTGATGAGTTAGTTGTTCAGCCTTACTGGGTAAGTGTTTATTTTGAAGACTTATGTAGAACCAGCGGCATGCTTTTAACTTCTTATGGTTTATTTAAAACGATGCGCTTTGTACAAGTCATTAATAACCGATTAGCACGTGAGCTAATTATTGACGATTTAACGAAGGTACATAACAGACGCTACTTTTATCAACACGCTAAAAATTCTCATAATTCGCCTTACGTTATTTTAATTATCGATATAGACCACTTTAAAACTATAAATGACGAATTTGGTCACGATGTTGGTGATTTAGTACTTAAAGAATTAGCAACCAAATATGACAATGCTTTTGTACATAATAATAAATTTTCTCGCCTAGGTGGTGAGGAGTTTGGTGGCTACTTACCTACAAGTAGCATGATGCAAGCTTGTGATTTTTCACAGCAATTAATTACCATTGCGCATACTATTAATGTTCAAAATATTCGCCACTTAACAGTGAGTATAGGTGTTGCAATGCAAACGCCAAACGAGTCTCTAGATGCAGTAATGAAACGCGCCGATCAAGCTTTATATTTAGCTAAAAAGAATGGTCGAGATCGTTTTGAAGTTGCCCCGTAAGCATTCTTAATTATATAAAAGCACGTCCTTATTATTTGCACATTTATAACACTTTTTAACGTTTTCGTAAGGAAGTGTCATTGAGGGTAATGCTTTGTAAATCATGAAATTAAAATAGAACGTTTGGGTCATAATGGGGATATTAATAATAAGGAATAACCCTAATGACCAACTCCCTTTTAAAAGCTGCATTACCCTTAACTCTAATTACTGTTTTGTCGGGCTGTGGCTCTGATGATAGTTCAAGCTCAACAGGCTACATTCAAATGTATAATGGCTCGTATAACAGCCCATACACACGTCTATTTGTTGAAGAAACAGAGCGCTCAGGCGCTGATTTTGCCGATGTAACAACTCGCCATAACTACAGCACAGGCACTTTTGACGTAAGTTTTGAGTACCTAGATGCTAACGACAGCTATATAACAATTAGCGACCAAGAAGTATCTATTAAAGGCGATAAAACGCAGTTAATCGTAATGAGTGGTAACTTTGATGAGCCTACATTTACAGAGCTTAGCGTACCTATTACAAGCGACACGGGTGAGTTTAACTTAGGGTTTTATAATATTGCAGGGGAGGACACTAACTACGATATTTATTTAGCAACTGATGATGGCGTATTTGAAAGCGCGACACTTTTTTCATCGGCTCAATATTTAGGTGAGTTAGACCTGCAAAGTATTGATGAAGGTTATTACACTATTTACATAACTCAAGCAGGTAGCAGTGATGTTATGTATGAGTCGTCATCTGTTTATTTATACGATGAAGCAAGTTATGTAGCGATGATTCGCCCAAGTTATGCAACAGGAGACGGTGGTATTACGCTTGATGTAGTAACCGATAATAACTACGTAACTGAACTTAAGCACCAATCTGCGTTAGGGCAATTACGCTTTATAAATACGGTTGATGACTATTCGCCAGTAAGTTTTTCGACTACACGCGGTACAACTGTAAATACAACAAATACAGTAGCAAGTGACTCGTATACTGACTACGTTGAGCTTTCGCCTAATAGTTATAGCGTTGCTATGTATGACGAAGAAGGTACTAAACTCGCTGATAACTTTTTAATGACGCTAGAGCGCGAGCAAAGCGCGGTGGGTATTTTTTATAACGACGTTGATAACGGCTTACGCATGATGAGCGTTGAAGAAAACTTAACACCAAGTAGCTACAGTCATACAGTATCGGTTGTAAACCTAATTGAAAGCTACGCAGGGCAGTCGGTTTCAGATGTTGATGTATACTTTACTCTTAACGGCGAAACAGTAGACGACACCAGTAACGTAGTTGATAGCCTAGATAAGTATGACCAAGAAGAGCAAGTTGTAGATAACCAAGTCTACACTGTTTATGCTGTATATGAAGATAACGGTCAGCAAATTGTGCTTATTCAACAAAGCGATATGGACTTTACACAAGAGGGTAATTACATATTGATTTTAGAGCATGATGAAACAACAAGCTCAGGTTATAAAATGACCCTAGAGCGCACTATTACCGATAGTATTGAATAAATTTACATATTTTAAGTAGTGTAAAGCCTAAACGCCTACAAGCGCTTAGGCTTTTTTATTGAACAAAATTTACCTACTCATTAATAATTAGGTACACTCAGGGCATAATAATTAATAAGAGTGTGCCATGGATGATTTAGTTGGGTTAGCCGTTATAGTAATACTGGTTGTAGTTGCCGGTGCTATTTGCGGCTTAATAGCGCTAGTGCAGTTAAATGGATTAAAACAAGAGGTTGCTGTTTTAAGGGCCAAAGTAACACACTTACAAACACAAAAACCGATATCGCAAAGTGAACCTCAAAGCGAAGCATCTACTGCTCAGGCAGCGCTTTCAAGGTCTGAGCCAATCGCTTATAAAGCACAGCCAAACTTAACGTCCCAA
This sequence comes from Pseudoalteromonas sp. TP27, assembly GCF_056470645.1. Classification (NCBI taxonomy): domain Bacteria; kingdom Pseudomonadati; phylum Pseudomonadota; class Gammaproteobacteria; order Alteromonadales; family Pseudoalteromonadaceae; genus Pseudoalteromonas; species Pseudoalteromonas sp. TP27. Next base: position 62,530 of record NZ_JARDAK010000012.1, read on the forward strand.
AGCGCGTCGCCACCTGTAATAAATCAGCCATCAGCACCTCCTAAAAAAGCCAAACCAGCTAAAGCATCAGCCATAGAATTACTCTTTAATAAACTACGCGCAGGGTTTGAGCAAAACTGGATGACCTGGATAGGCGCTATCGCACTTGCTTTTGGAGGCATATTTTTAGCTAAATACAGCCTAGAGGCGGGTTTACTCTCGCCTGTAATGAGGCTGAGCTTAGGCGGCTTATTTGGACTTGGCTTAATTGCAGCTGCAGCTTATTTACACCATAAACGCATTATATTTGAAGGCTTTAATAATTACATACCCGCAGCGCTTGCTAGTGGTGGGTTTATTACCTGTTTTGCTTTAACGCTTTTAGCTTACAGCAGTTACGACATGCTGAGCCCTACCGTGGCATTTTTTGCATTAGCTATTATAGCAATTAGTGCAAGTGCGATGGCGCTTAGGTTAGGCCCGCTATTAGCCGTACTTGGTATTATTGGCGCTTACAGCGTACCAATATGGGTTAGCACTGGCAGTGGTAACTTGTTTGCGCTGTTAATGTATGTTGGCTTTGTAAGCCTGTCGGCTGCGTTAGTTGCACATAAAGTACAGCGTGTTTGGCTATGGTATTTACTATGGGCTGGGCACATTGGCTGGTATTTAGTTGGTTTTACGTTACTTAAAGTTAATACCGTTTGGTTAATGGGGACGTTTGCTTTACTTAGTATTATAGGGTTAATTGCTATACCGCGGTTGGGCTTAAAATTGAACGTTATAGAGCTCCGTCCGCACAGTTTAAAACGTTTAATTAACGTGCTTCCAGATCATGTATTACTACTCGCCTTTATAGCGCCCTTAATATTTACCATGCTAATAAGTCACTTTGATATGCAGTGGCAAACAATCGGCGTGTTAAGTATTGTACTAATGTTATTTTTAGTACTCAAAAATAGCCGTTGGGATATTTGGCAGGGCGTAGCATTAGCAAGTTCAACGCTATTAGTGATAGGCGCTGAGCGCACGCATCTTTCGCCAAATCTATTTGATGACGCGCTTTTTATATTCAAAAATGAATACGGTTTGGGTTTATTACTCGGGTTGTTACTGACGGCTTTTGGGCTTTATTACGGTAAAAAACAGATTAAGCGTTTGGCATTTCATGTTACGGGGGCGTTTAGCGCATTTGTAATGATAGCGACTTTATATTCGCTTATTCCTAATTCTGCGTTAAGTACTGCATATCCACTTTGGGCTGTTGTACTGTTTGTAGTGGCGGCTATTTTAATAAAGTGTGCGCAGCATCTCGCGCAACATAGTACAACGCTTTTTCAGCGTTTTACTTATTGGGTAGGCGCTAATGCCAATATTACGTTAGCAATTACTATGCTACTAAGTGACAGCGGTTTAACTATTGCACTTGCTGTACAAGTATTACTTATAAGCGTACTTATAAAGCGCTATAGCGTGCCTATGCCGCATTGGCCTATTAAAGCATTAGTTGCCGCGTTATTACTGCGCTTAACGCTTGCGCCTTGGACTCCAAGTTACGATGCACTTACGGTATTTGGTTTGCATTGGAGCATAGTGGTTTATCCGTTATGTATTGCGTTATTTTTTGCCGCAGCTAAGTGCTTTAAAACATCACAATTAAAAGTATGGCTCGAAGGTGCGGCCCTTCATTGTTTAGCGCTTTTTATTACCACCGAAACAAGTTATCAGTTAGTAGGGCATTATCCGCAATTTGATTCACTTAACTTTTACGAACAAATACTCCTTACCTGTAACTGGCTTGCATTAGGGTGTGTGTATTTACACAGATCAAAACTTGCCGGTACTTTAGCTAAGTTATACCAAGTGGCGGGCTTTGTACTTGCAGGATTAGCAGGGCTTTTTGCTATTAAAACCTTGCTTGACGATAACCCATTATTTGAATCACTTTACATAGGTGAGCTGCCAATATTTAACTGGTTATTACTATTATGGTTAGTGCCTGCAGGGCTAACACTTTGGCTAGCCAAACTTATAAAACCAATAAATGCTAAGGCTACGCCATTTATATTAGCTGTAGCGGGTGGCTTTGTATTATTGGCAATAAATAGTTTTATTCGCCAATACTGGCAAGGGCCTTACATTTACTTATCAAAAGGCGCAAGTAGCGCAGAGCTTTATAGTTACTCGGTTATTTGGTTAATACTAGGGGCAGGTACTGTTATTTTTGGTCACCTTAAAAATCAGTTATTAATACAAAAAGTAGGCTTAGGTTTACTAGCTGCTGTTATTGTTAAAGTGTTTTTAATTGATATGGCTAACTTAACGGGATTACTTAAAGCGCTTTCGTTTATTGGATTAGGGCTTTCGTTAGTGGGATTAAGTTGGTTGTTCCAAAAGCTTAGAAGTCGAGTCAATTAGGCGCAGCTTTTATGCCTCTTGTAGAGTCGAGTTTATTACGCAATCGTTAAATTTAAAATGCGTGCTATAAACTTGGCTAAAGTATCCTGATGGCAAAGGTGGTTTATTTATATGATTAACGAGTTGTATTTTTAAAGGCAAAGTAATACCAACCTGCATAAACCTTTGATCAATTTAACGAATTAAATTGCACTATAACGTCGTTAAAAATTTTTTATTTACGACTGCATGGATGCAGGAGGTAGAGCAATGCAGGGAGCAATTGCCGAGAACAACTAGATATAAAAATTTTTGCCTAGTTTTAGCGTAATTTTCTTAACGTTAAATAGACCCCATATATAAGCAGATTGGTATAAAGCTTTGCGTTGAATCCATAAATACTTGTTTAAACTTAAGAGTACTGGTTCGAATCATAAGCTTAATATAAGGCCAGAAGCGAAGATAATCTGGCCTTATATTAAAACCGTTAACCTATTTTTGTTAGAGTAACGTTCCAGTAAGAATTAGCAGCACTATTAGCAATACTAATAGAGGGGGAGCTATCTTTATAGCTTTGTTTCAAGTTCAGCCACCACCACCATTATTTTTTCTATTTTACCATTTCGGTAAAGCTCAAACTCTATTTCTTTACCAGGTTCTGTATTACCTATTTTTTCGAGCACTTTTTGTGGGTTTACTACCGACAACCCTGCAATTTTAATAACAATATCTTGCTCTTCAATACCTGCTTGCCATGCAGGGCCCAAGGGGTCTAAATTAGTAATGCGCATGCCAGTAACAGGGGTTAGGCTGTCGTTTATTTCTTTACCGGTACTATCTACTGCTGTGCCTTCAAAGCCTAAATAGCCACGTACAACGCGACCATGGCGAATGAGTTTACCCATTACTTTTTTAGCAAGTGAGTAAGGCACCGCAAAGAATATTCCTTGAATGTTCAAGTTTTCACGCGTTTTAAACTGCGCAGAAGTAATACCGACTAAATCGCCATTGGAGTTAACTAGTGCGCCGCCAGAGTTGCCCACGTTAATAGCCGCATCCATTTGTAATAAGTTATTGTACGGACTGTCTGTAATTTTTTGCTTACCCGTTGCGCTAATGATGCCTTGGGTGATTGTTTGACCTAAGTTAAGCGGGTTACCTATAGCAAGTACCACATCGCCTACGCTCGATACATAGCTATCGTTTACAGGAATTACCGGAAGGTGATCTGCATTTATTTTAAGTAAGGCTAAATCAGTAATAGTATCAAAACCAATTAGCTGCACATCAAAAAAGCGTCGACCATCGGTTAGAATAACCATAATTTGATCTGCATTATTAACAACATGGTAGTTAGTAAGAATATAACCGTCTTGCGACATGATGACGCCAGAGCCTAGCTCTTGTACCGTGTTTTTTCTTTTATAACGGGGTTCTTTGGAAATGCTTTCTGAAAAAATAGTAACCACAGAAGGGGCCGCTCGTTTAACAGCGTCAGAAAAACTCAGATGACTCGCACTCATAGCGCTTGGTAGGGGAACATTTGGAAGTAAAGCCGCTCGCATATTAGGGCTGAAAAAAACCACTAAAAAAGCAATACTTAGACCTGCAAATAAAGGGGGAAGAATAAATTTTATTAGTTTCAGCACGATTTTCTTATTATGTAAGTGAGCAATCTCTTTATGATGACATAAAAAAAATAACAGCGGCAAGTGCCACTGTTATTTTTATTACATTAATAGTGCTATTTATTACTGAATCAAAATAAATATAGACTCACGACCACGTTGCACGCCAAGTACTATATTACCTTTTGTACTGTCGATGATTTTATTCATGTCGCGAATTGTTTCTACTCGTTGACGATTCACTTGCATAATAATATCGCCTTCTTCAAGGCCAACACGGGCAGAAGGTGAGCGAGGATCTACTGAAGTAATCTCAACACCTTTGTTACTGTTTTTTTGCACGTTTTCGAGCTCTGCACCTTGGAATGCTGGGTGTAGTTCTTCGCCTGTCGCTGTAACACCAGATGCGCCATCAAGCGTTACTTTTACTGTTTTAATTTTACCATCGCGGTAAATGCCTAGTTTTATCTCACGGCCTTCACCCAGGGTCGCTATTTTGCTGCGTAGTTCGTGGAAACCACTAATATCGCCACCGTTAATGCTAACAATAACATCACCAGCTTCAATTCCAGCCTTACTTGCGGCAGTGTCGTCCATTACTTGCATTACATAAGCACCTTGTTTCACATCAAGTTGCTGCGCTTTTGCAAGTCCTGCATCAAGTGGACGACCTGAAATACCTAGCGAGCCACGACGTACTTCACCATGTTCAATAATTTGATCAACTAGATTTTTCATCATATTAGATGGAATGGCAAAACCAATGCCCACGTTACCGCCAGAAGCACCTAAAATAGCGGTATTAATACCAATCAACTCACCATTTAAGTTAACGAGTGCACCGCCAGAGTTACCTTGGTTAATAGCAGCATCGGTTTGAATGAAATCTTCGTAACCTTCAATGTTTAAACCACTACGACCAAGCGCACTAACAATACCAGAGGTTACTGTGTGACTAAGTCCAAATGGGTTACCAATCGCAACCGCAAAGTCGCCCACTCGTAAGCTATCGGAGTTTGCGAGTTTTATTTCAGTTAAGTCATCAGCGTCTATTTGTAAAAGAGCGATATCAGATTCTGTATCGGTACCAATTTTAGTTGCTTCAAATTCACGGCCATCTTCGAGAGTAACCACCATTTTTTCGGCATCTTGAATAACATGATTGTTAGTTACCACATAGCCTTCATCGGCATTAATAATTACCCCTGAGCCTAAACCACTAAATTGGCGTTTTTGGCTACGAGGCTGCTGTTGTCCAAAAAAGTATTCGAGTGGATCTGCACGGCGGCGTACTTCTTTAGAGCCTGAAACTTGGATACTTACAACACCAGGAGATATTTGCTCTAGCATGGGGGCTAGAGTGGGTAGTTGTTGACCATTTACTGCAATTGGCATTTTTGCATAAGACGCTACAGGGCTCATTAATAAGCTTGTAGATAAAATAGCTGCGCTGATAAGTGATAATTTCATTTTCATAGTCAGGGATAACTCCACTTAAGATAAAGCAAAAACCAAAAAAGGCTACTTTGCAGCAGCCCTTTTTGGTTTGTTAAGATAAACAACAAAGCTGTTATATCTAAAGACTATGGGGTCTAAAAAAAGTTCATCAAGATGCTTTAGAATGTTCTGAAACTTTATTTTGACCAGCAAATAAACCAGATTCACCCGATACGTAATCAGCGGGTTGTGCTTTTGCAGAAGAACGGTCTGAACGACGCTCTTTTAAAGACGCTTGTAGTTGTTCTGTCGTTTCTTTAGAAAAATAAGGTTCTGCTGGTGCTTTATTTCTATCTTCTAAAAGAAGCTGGTTTGTGTCCTCAACATGACTAAGCAGTTGGTCATAGTTTTCTTTCATTTTATTTACGAGCTTACCTGTATTCGCTAAATGATCAGCGACATCTTGACGATACTGCTCAAGCGCACTTTGTGCTTGTTCAGCTTGCTCTTTTAGTTCATCTTGTTTGAATTGTTTTTTAGTAACAAATGCACCAATAAAAAATGCTACAACAGCAACAATAACAATTAAACCTACCCACATAACTGTGCCCATAAAAACTACCCCTTTGGGAAAATAACTAACGAATGCTTGATTCAATTATAAATCATATTAAGTGTAATATACCCCGAGTTAAGATGCGTGTTAATATGCTTTACAAATTAAACTGCGTTTTTACTGTAAATAGATATGACTCCTTGGCAAACATACCAACAAGATTTGAAGCGAGATGACTTTGTACATGACGCAGCGCAAGAAAATGCTGTGCGCCATTTACAACGCCTATACGATGACTTAACTCAGGCAAAGCCAGCACCAAAAGGTTTTTTTGCTAAGTTATTTAACAATGATGAGCCAACGCCTATTAAAGGTTTGTACTTTTGGGGCGGAGTAGGGCGTGGTAAAACCTATTTAGTTGATACTTTTTACGAATCACTGCCGGGCACACGTAAAATGCGAGTGCATTTTCATCGATTTATGCATCGAGTCCATAACGAGCTTAAAAAATTAAACAACACGGCTAATCCCTTAGAAAAAATAGCCGACACTTTTAAAGCTGAAACAGACATAATTTGTTTTGATGAATTTTTTGTTCAAGACATTACCGATGCCATGTTACTTGGTGGTTTAATGGAGGCGCTATTTGCTCGCGGTATTGTACTTGTTGCTACCTCTAATATAGTGCCTGATGATCTTTACAGAAATGGCTTGCAGCGTGCACGCTTTGTACCTGCTATAGAGCTGGTTAAGCTCAATACAGAAATAGTTAATGTAGATTCAGGTATTGATTACCGGTTACGCACCTTAGAGCAAGCCGAAATTTTTCATAGTCCGCTGGATGAAGATGCAGATAAAAACCTATTTGAATACTTCGATAAGCTATCGCCAGAGCCAGGGCAATTAGATGAACCTATAGAAGTAGAAGGACGCCTAATCAAAACACGCAAAGTAGCTAAGTGCGTTGTAATGTTTGAATTTAGTGAGTTATGTGAAACGGCACGTAGCCAAGTAGATTACATGGAGATTAGCCGTTTATATAATACGGTTATTATTTCTAACGTAAAACAGTTAGGCCAAACTAATGATGACGCAGCTAGGCGTTTTATTGCTTTAGTAGATGAATTTTACGAGCGTCATGTAACTTTAATTATATCGGCTGAAAAACCTATTACCGAACTTTATACTCAAGGTAATTTAAACTTTGAATTTAAGCGCTGTATAAGCCGCTTGCAAGAAATGCAGTCTTTAGAGTATTTAGCTAAAGAGCACTTAGTTTAAGTAAGTAGGCAAAAGTGTAATAGGTCGGCCATTAAAAATAAGAAGTTTGTATATAGTACTTCTTATTTTAAAATTTCTTGTGGAAAAAACAACCGGGAGTAGCAATGTGTTTTAAGTGCTGGTATACTCCCGCGTCTGCCACGTTGCGTTCTATGCCCTCATATAGTCTAGCCACTTGTGAGCGGCGCAAAAGTCTAAAACTCGAAGGGGTTATAGCAAACTTAGAGCAGTAGTTAATATTAACTACTTGTGGTTTTAATTGAAAAACATTGGATTTTTATAAATGAAAACGTTTGTTGCTAAACCAGAAACAGTAAAACGTGACTGGTACGTAGTTGACGCTGAAGGTAAAACTTTAGGTCGCATCGCTACTGAAATCGCTCATCGCCTACGCGGTAAGCATAAAGTTGAATATACACCGCACGTAGATACTGGTGATTATATCATCGTTATCAACGCTGAAAAAGTTACTGTAACTGGTAACAAATTCAAAAACAAAGTGTACTATTCACACTCTGGTTTTCCAGGTGGTCTTAAGTCTACTACTTTTGATAAACTTCAAGCTGCAAAGCCTGAAATGATCATCGAGAAGGCTGTTAAGGGCATGTTGCCACGTGGTCCTTTAGGCCGCGCTATGTACCGTAAACTTAAAGTTTACACAGGTACTGAGCACAACCATGCTGCACAACAGCCTCAGGTTCTAGACATTTAAGGAGCACCATCATGGCAAATCAATACTACGGTACAGGTCGTCGTAAAAGTTCAAGTGCTCGCGTATTCTTACGCCCAGGCACTGGTAACATCGTAATCAACAAACGCTCTCTAGAAGAGTATTTTGGTCGCGAAACAGCACGCATGGTTGTTCATCAAGCTCTAGAGCTAGTTGATATGACTGAAAAATTTGACCTTTACATCACCGTTGCCGGTGGTGGTACAACTGGTCAAGCTGGTGCTATCCGTCACGGTATCACTCGTGCACTTATGGAGTTTGACGAATCATTACGTCCACAACTTCGTAAAGCAGGTTTTGTTACACGTGATGCACGTAAAGTTGAACGTAAGAAAGTGGGTCTTAAGAAAGCGCGTAAGCGTCCACAGTTCTCAAAACGTTAATCTATACGTTATCAAGAATTCAAAAACCCAGCTTATGCTGGGTTTTTTGTTTTTAAATCAAAATGTTTACATTCTTAATTTACTGTAAATTTGTTTATTGCTACAGCTATACTAGCTAATAGCAGCAATTAATGATGATCAAATTTATCAATAACTGCGTATTAATCGAACGAAAGTTAAAAAATACTCAGATAGCTGCAAAAAAGTTAAATAATTATCGTAATTAGTTTAAATCCATCAGTTAATTGGTGGAATTTTTTGCTACAATTGTCCGGTAAGTAAAATGAGCGGTTTAACGACACTATGTACAGTTTTTTACTGTTTCTTCTTAGTGGTGTTGATCTTGGTCAGTATATTGTTTTTACAGAAGCGTTATTATAGTCGTTCGGCTTTATTCTCGAGCTAGCTTAATCAAATTTTTGATCAAGTCAGGTTTATGAGCATGGGGCTTTGAATAACCTTGTTTTAATCAAGGGTTTTAATTATGATCGCTTCTATTTTAAAAATTTCGAATAATTAACCTGCTGTAACTGATGTTCTCAATATAGCAAGTGTTGAGAATCATAGTGGAGATAAGTGGATGAGCAATGCGCCTGTAGACAATGGCCGACGTCGCTTTTTAACCATAGCTACCTCTGTTGTAGGTGGTGTTGGTGCGGCTGGGGCTGCTGTTCCTTTTATTGCGTCTTGGAATCCAAGTGAGCGAGCTAAATCTGCGGGTGCGCCTGTAGAAGTAGATATCAGCAAACTTGAGCCTGGACAATTAATACGTGTCGAGTGGCGTGGTAAACCTGTATGGGTTGTATCACGTACCCCAAAAATGCTTGAGCAGATGAAAGAACATGAAGGTCAACTTCGTGATCCGCAATCGCAAGAGCCACAACAATTAGAATCATCAACAAATGATTACCGTTCATTACGTCCAGAAATCTTTTTGGCTGTAGGTATATGTACGCATTTAGGATGTTCGCCAGGCTTTTTACAAGGTAACTTTGGTGAGAAAGTAGAAGGGACTGATGACGGTTTCTACTGCCCGTGCCACGGTTCTAAATTTGATATGGCTGGCCGTGTATTTCAATCGGTACCTGCACCATTAAACTTAGAAATACCACCTTATACTTTTCTAGATGAAACCACTATTTTAGTGGGCGAAGAAAGAGGGGTAGCCTAATGTTTGGTAAGATTATTGGTTGGATAGACGACCGAATCCCAATGACACGTGTTTGGAACATGCACATTGCACAGTATCCAGCACCTAAAAACTTTAACTTCTGGTACTTTTTTGGCTCTCTAGCTATGTTAGTACTAGTAAACCAAATCCTTACCGGTATTTGGTTAACGATGAACTTTGTTCCATCTGCTGAAGGTGCATTCGCTTCGGTAGAATACATCATGCGTGATGTAGAATATGGCTGGTTATTACGTTATTTGCACTCAACAGGTGCATCAGCGTTTTTCATCGTTGTATATATGCATATGTTCCGTGGCATGATCTACGGTTCTTATCAAAAACCACGTGAATTACTGTGGTTATTTGGTATGTTTATTTTCTTAGCACTAATGGCTGAGGCGTTCATGGGATATTTATTACCATGGGGTCAAATGTCGTTTTGGGGCGCGCAGGTAATCATTTCATTATTCGGGGCGATTCCGGTAATTGGTGATGACTTAACACTTTGGATCCGTGGTGACTACGTTATATCAGGTGCAACGCTTAACCGCTTTTTTGCATTGCATGTAATTGCACTACCACTGGTTATTGTAATCTTAGTTTTCTTACACATTGTTGCTTTACACGAAGTGGGTTCGAACAACCCTGAAGGTATTGAGATTAAACGTAAGAAAGGCTCAGTAGCTGAAGAAGATAAGCCTAAATTTAAATTTCACGAGTATTACACTGACAAGAAAGATATTGTTGATGCGATACCGTTCCACCCTTACTACACAGTTAAAGATATTGTGGGTGTGGTTGGTTTCTTAATATTGTTTTGTTGGGTTGTGTTCTTTATGCCTGCGATGAATGGCTTCTTTTTAGAAGGTCCAAACTTCGAGGCAGCTAACCCACTTAAAACACCTGAGCATATTTTCCCGGTTTGGTACTTTACGCCATTCTATGCAATCTTACGTGCAATCCCTGATAAGTTAATCGGTGTTGCAGCGATGGGTGCATCGATTGTGGTACTTGCGTTACTACCTTGGGTAGACCGTGGTAGAGTTAAATCGGTTCGTTACCGTTGTGGTTTCCATAAATGGAACATTGCAGGTTTTGTTGTAACTTTCGTTCTTTTAGGTTGGGTGGGTGCAACTCCACAGACTGATCTGAAAACGATTATTTCTCAAATCTGTACTGTGACTTACTTTATGTTCTTCGTACTGTTGTTTGTATACAGTAAGAACGAAAAAACTAAGCCATTGCCAGAGAGGTTAACGAAATGATGAAAAAGCTTATTATTGGTTTATTTGCTTTATCAGTAAACTTGTTACCTAACATGGTTATGGCAGCAGGTCCGTCGGTTCCTTTAATGGAAGCGAATAACGACCTTACTGATCAGGCATCTTTACAACGCGGTGCAAAGTTGTTCATGAACTACTGCCTTGGTTGTCACCAAATGCAGTATCAACGTTATGAACGTACTTTTCGTGATATTGGTATCCCAACAGAAGTTGGTTTAGAGCAGTTGATTTTTGACGGTTCTAAAGTAGGTAGCCATATTACAAATGCGATTAAAAAAGACGATGCAGCAAAATGGTTTGGTGCGGCTCCGCCGGACTTAACACTAATTGCTCGTGTAAAATCACCAGATTATATTTACACGTACTTAAAATCGTTTTATAAAGATGAATCTCGCCCGTTTGGTGTTAACAATATTGTTTTCCCATCGGTAGGTATGCCGCATGTTCTTCAAGAACTACAAGGTTTACCAACGGCTATCACTAAAGAAGTAGAAGAACATGGTCACACTGTGACCAAAGTTATTGCTACTGAAACAGATGGTTCGGGTGAATTAAGCGTAGATGAATATGACCATGCGGCTCGTGATTTAACGAACTTCCTTGAATACGTGGGTGAACCTTCACGTCTTGAATCGGAAGCGCTAGGTATTAAGGTAATTGGATTTTTAATCATCCTATTTATCTTGGCATTTATGCTTAAGAAAGAATACTGGAGAGATGTTCATTAAGTTGAACATTTTTAAAGGTAATTTTGCAATAGGGGCTTAAGCCCCTTTTGCTGTTTTAGTTATTTAATGGAGGTATAGGCATGGCCGTAGCTGCCAATAAGCGCCCTGTAATGACCCTTTTTTCTGGTGCTAACTGTATGTATAGCCACCAAGTACGTATTGTACTTGCGGAAAAAGGTGTAAGTGTAGATATTCATTTGGCTGAAAAAGATAATTTGCCAGAAGCACTTCACGAAATTAACCCTTACGGTACAGTGCCAACACTGATTGACCGTGAGCTTGGTTTATACCAGGCAAACATCATCATGGAATACCTTGATGAGCGTTTTCCTCATCCTCCACTAATGCCTGTTTACCCGGTAATGCGTGGTCGTAGCCGCTTAATGATGCATCGTATTGATAAAGATTGGTACAGCCTAGCTGACAAAATCAGTAACAACACATCAGATGCAGCTCAAGCTCGTAAAGAGCTAACAGAAGCATTACTTGCTGTAGCACCTATTTTTAGCGAAGCACCTTACTTTATGAGTGAAGAGTTTAGCTTAGTAGATTGTTATTTAGCTCCACTATTATGGCGTTTACCAGAGTTTGGTATTGAGCTTAATGGTGCAGGTTCTAAAGAACTTAAAGAGTACATGATCCGTTTATTTGAACGTGAGTCATTCCAAGCCTCTTTAACTGAAGCTGAGCGTGAGATCCGTTTATAATGACGCCTAATCGTCCTTATTTATTACGTGCTTTTTTTGATTGGATAGTCGATAACGAGTGTACACCGCATTTAGTGGTAGACGCTGGATTTGCAAATGTACAAGTGCCAACACAATTTGTTCAAGACGGACAAATTGTTTTAAACATAAGTCCATCAGCGGTCACACAGTTTTCGTTAGACTTAACCCAACTTAGCTTCAATGCGCGCTTTGGTGGTCAGCCAATGCAAGTGTATGTACCTCTAGGTGCTGTGCTTGCAATATACGCGCGTGAAAATGGCGAAGGAACAGTCTTTACCGCAGATGAGTTTTTAGAGGACGAAGACGATTTTGTGCCAGAGCTTGAAAGTGTTGATACATCAGCTGAGTTTATTGATGAAACACCGCCAGAAAAACCTGAGAAGAAAAAAGGCTCACATTTACGCGTTATTAAATAATAAGTAAATGCCAAAAAAACCGCTTAATAAGCGGTTTTTTTTATGTTTGTGTTTAACTTTACATATATTCAAACACTTTAATTACACGCTCTACGCCTGATACATTACGGGCAATATTTACCGCCTGGGTAGATTCAGAGTCAGACACTAAACCCATTAAAAATACTTCAGCGTTTTCTGTAACCACTTTAATATTATTACTGCTAATGTCTTTTGCTGTTAGTAATTGGGCCTTTACTTTAGAAGTAAGCCAAGAGTCGTGAGTTTGTGTAGTAATGCCAATATTTGAACCAATACGAATTTGGTTATGTATTTTACGAATGCCTGCAACGCCCTCAATGGTGCGCTGCGCTTCGTTTCTCATTTCTTCATTGGCAACTTGGCCAACAAGTAAAACAATACCATTAACGCTTACAGCGCTTATATTGGCAAACTTTTCAAGACGTTCTACTTCGCTAAGTGCAATACTGGCTTTTATTTCAATATTGTTGTCGTCAATTTGAGAGCCAATGGTACGGCGGTCGTTCGCTGCAGTTACTGCACTGGCTGTACCTGCAACAACAGCGGCTGCGCAGCCTTGCAGTAATACAACAGTACCTAAAACAATAAGAGAGCGTTTAAACATAATTTTCATCCTGAGGGAAAAGCGTTAAATCAACCAGTTCGCTTAAACAATGTAAGTTAACTAAATGGGATTCGATAATGCGGCTAGGGCGTTTAGATGGAGATCTAATTTCAACATCATTAGGTCCAAGTAGGCCAACCAACTCGCCACCATCATCACCAACCATCACTATGACCTTCATATCTTTAGTTAGTGCAGCTTCAACGGCAGAAATAACATGCTTTTCGTTACCGTTTATAGCCAGCACCAGTAATAAATCGCCTTGCTGGGCAAAAGCACGGACTTGACGAGCAAATGTATCGTGATCGTCTACCTGAGTACTTTGTCCAAGGTTAACGTTTTCTTGCGATAGAGCAATTGCAGGTAAGCAGGGGCGTTCGGTTTCATAATGATTAACCAATACACCTGCCATATGCTGGGCGAGCATGTGGCAATTTGCAGTACCGCAGCAAATGAGTTTATTTCCGTTGATCAGACTTTGTGCAATAGTAAATGCAGCTGACTCAAGTGCACTCGGTAGTACTTCACCCGCAGCGATTTGAACTTGAATGCTCTCTGTAAAAATTTCTTTAATTGTATCTTGCATAGCCTACCAATAATTTATCTTTGTATTTGTGTTTAAAATACATTTTTCAGCCAATTAATATTAGGAGATGCTTCTCCTGTAATGGCTACATAATCAATTCTTAGTGCTTGGTTAGTCAAATTTTTAGCTGCTAAGTAATGATAAATACTACGTTTTAATCGAGCTTGCTTTTGCGGGCTAAGCGCATAGTTTGCGCCGCCCCTTGCATTATTTTTGCGAAACTTAACCTCAACAAATACAAGGGTGTTGCCTTCTTTCATAATGACATCAAGCTCACCAAAGGGGCAGTAATAATTACGTTCAATAGGCGTTAACCCTTGAGTAACTAAGTATTTTTGCGCTTCAAGCTCATAATACTGGCCTTTTTCGCGACTATTGTGCCACAGCTCTTTAAACCACGACATGCCGCCCCCTCAACTTAATTAAGTTTAATTTATAGTTTGCATCTCACTTGCTGATTGCATAAACAATGGCACAGGACGCTGTGTTTTTAATTGCACGGGTTTAATACGGCGATTTGTGTATTGAGCCCAGTTAAGTATACGCTCGATATGACCGCTTGTATTAACAGATAACTTACCGCTTAAACCACTGTATTGATTACCTGGCATTACGCTTAACTGCCTAATGTCAGGTAATATAGAGACTGCATCGTACGCCATAGCAAATAAGCGTTGGCTAATATCTACTTGTTCCGGCCATAACGAATCATACTGCTGGCGTAAATTATGTTGTTTAATTTGCGAATCGAGCATCCACGGTAATTCAGTGAAGTATAGGCCGTCTAAGTCGCCTTTGTCAGTACTGTCAATCTGTTTACTGTGGCTTTTAGAGCTAGCGTAAAGCGGAATGCGATCTGCAAAAGTACTTACGTTTACATCAAGATAAGGTTTAATTAAGCGTGTTTCTATTGCATCACCTAAAATATAAATAACATCAATATCACTGCGTGAGCGCGTTTCATTTTCTACTTCTTGTTTAAATAATGCCTTAACCGTTTTTATGCGCTCTTTTGATTTATCTACTTCCAGCAAGCTTGTAATCGTATTTGGCATATCTTTTTTATCGTTATAAAAACCTATTTGCGGCTTAGTTTCGCTATAGCGTTGCCACTGTAAGTTAAAATAATCAATAAGACGTTGCCCGTTAGCGTTATTAGGCGCAAGTAACATCGGCTTTTGGTAACCCATTGCTAAAAAGTGCTCTAGGGCTTGTTCTACTTCGTGTTCAGGGTTCAATGCAAAGTAATAATGCTGAAGCGAAATGCGTTCACCATCAAAGGTGTTTAAATGTAGTACTGGCGTATCGATAAGCGTTTGCGCATTAGCTAGTTTATCTATATTTGCTTTAAGTAGAGGGCCAATTACAAAGTCAGGCTTTATTTCTTCAAGTTGTGTTGCAATTTCTTCTGTACTTAAGTTTTCATCAATAAAAATAGTGTCGTTGATATTTTGCGTATCAAGCGCAGCCAATACACCGGCCTTAAGAGCATCACCTAAACGTTCGTTAGGGCCTGATTGTGGGAACAATACAACTAAGCGTTCTATATTCAGAGGCGCAAATTCAGTAAGCATTTCATCTTGTTTAGGTAAAACACTAAAAGCGGGGTGCCCAATATAGCGTCTTCGCCAATTATTGATTGCTTGATCTAACTCTACACCGCTACCTGCGTATACTTGATGGTATAACGCTAGGTTAGTCCAGCCTTGCTGAATAACCGAGCCACGGTTAAAGCGCTCAAGCGCATAAGAAGAAAGCTGTTTTAAGTTATCCCATAAACTTTGATTAAGCTGAGGGATTTCTATGTTGTTTTTTGCTGCTGTTTCAGAGGCTTTAAAAAAGTAGGGTGCTGCTTTTTTAGGAAAATTTTGTGATGCGTAAATAGTGGCAGTTAAAAACTGGTGCCATGCAAAATGCTCAGGTTGAGTAAGTTGTCCGTCTAGCGATTGCAGAATCACTAAGGCTTGGTCGTTTTTATTTTGTTGTTTTTGTGCAAATGCAATATAAAGACGGTTTTGAATTTGATCAACACTTGCGGTTAATTCAAGCTCATTTCCAATTGTCTCTAATAAAGGCCAGTTTTGCTCACTAATTGCTGCATCACGGGCGCTATACAATAACTGTATTTTATCGGCACCTTGGCGGTTTTGCGCCAATTGATAGATAGATTGCGCACTGGTTGCCTGATTTTGCAGTGCATTAGTGCGGTTACTTACGTTATCGCTGTTTTTAGTTGGTTTTTCGGTTGTGCTACACGCCGATAACCCTGACAATATAATTAATAGACTAACTAGTTTAAGTCGCACAAATGATTTCCCAATACGTTAACGCGATTTGCTTATATTACTGACTGACGCAGGAGACCTCAATGTTAAATGAGGAGAATTCACAGAAAATTGGCACTCTTTACATTGTTGCCACCCCAATTGGCAATTATGACGACTTAAGTCACCGTGCCATCGCGACATTATCGCAGGTTGACTTAATAGCTGCTGAAGACACTCGCCATACTGGCAAGCTACTTAGCCACTTTGGTATTAAGGCAAAAACGTTTGCATTACATGACCACAACGAAAAGCAAAAAGCACAGCAAATTATCGATCAACTAAATCAAGGTTTAAATATTGCTTTAGTATCCGACGCTGGTACACCGCTTATTAGTGACCCAGGTTATGCCGTTGTAAACTTATGCCGCGAACAAGGCGCTAATGTTACACCCGTACCCGGTGCATGTGCAGCAATTACAGCCGTATGTTGTTCAGGCCTACCAACCGACCGCTTTCAGTTTATTGGTTTTACGCCAGCTAAAAGCAAAGCTCGCCAAGACTTTTTTACCGAAGCAGTTAACTCGGGCATTACTAGTATAATGTACGAAAGTACGCACCGTATTATGGCAAGTCTTGATGATTTAGCACTAGCCCTTGGTGATGAGCAACAAGTTGTATTTGCTAAAGAGCTAACCAAAACCTTTGAAACATTTTTTAACGGTAGCGTAAGCGAGCTAAAACAGTTTTTGACGGATGATCCTACTAAGCAGCGCGGCGAAATAGTGCTGATGCTTCCAGGTAAACCAAAGCAAATAGACGATGTTCCGCCTGAAGCGCGCAAAATGCTGGCACTTCTTGAAAGTGAAATGCCCATGAAAAAGGCCTGTGGCGTTGTAGCCGAATACTTTGGAATGAAGAAAAACGCTTTATATAAAACAATTATTGAAGAAAAAGAGTAAATTTTACTGCGCTTGGTATTAGCCTCATGTATACTGCGCGCCGAGTCAGCCAAGATGATCGCTGCCTGTGACGAAAATGATCAGGGGGAGGAAAGTCCGGGCTCCATAGGGCAGAGTGCCAGCTAACGGCTGGGGGGCGTGAGCCCACGACAAGTGCAGCAGAGAGGAGACCGCCAATCTTCGGGTTGGTAAGGGTGAAAGGGTGCGGTAAGAGCGCACCGGGCCGCTAGTAATAGTCGGTTGCAAGGTAAACTCCACTCGGAGCAAGACCAAATAGGGTTCCTTATGGCGTGGCCCACGTTGGAACCGGGTAGGTTGCTTGAGCCATAGAGCGATTTATGGCCTAGACGAATGATTATCACTTTCTTCGGAAAGGACAAAACCCGGCTTATACGGCTGACTCACTCATTCAATAAAAAGCCCGCAGTTAACGCTGCGGGCTTTTTTGTGTTTAAAAATTAAGATAAGCCATTAGTTTTTGGCCGTCGGCTTGTAATACTCAGCTAAGTTTAAGCAAAGAGCTATAAGCAGATAGTGAGAAATTATGATGTATGAAGTCAAGATTTGGCCACGCTGGCTCCGACCCCGCTGGCTCCTACTAAACAACAAGGCTCGGGTATTGGTTTGAGCTTGTCGCGGCAAATTATGCTCAACCACGGCGGTGGCTAATTTATGTACAAAAACCACAAGGTGCATGTTTTAGGTGTGTATTTGGGTAACACACATCAATATACAGTAGTAATCTAGTGACACTAATTTATCTTGCGTGTTATCTTTACCTTAATTAAGATCGAACACAAACGAATGAGACATTTGATGAGCACTCCTAGAGATTTTCATAATTCATTTTTAGATACAGCTAAACGCGATGATATATTAAATTACTATGTTAATCGTGCTCCTGATGATGCTCACGACAGTGTTGAAGATATGAAACAGGCTATCGAATGGGAAGATACACCTGGCTGTTACTTATTCTCTGGACTTAGAGGCGCAGGTAAAACCACTGAACTCCAGCGTTTATTAGCGGATCTCAAAGTAAAAAACATACCGGCTTTTTACTGTAGTGCAGACTCTTTTTTAGATTTAAATGAGCCTGCAATTACTCAAACTGAATTAATTTTCACTGCATTAGCAGGCTTATCTCACGCCGTTAAAAAAGCATATGGTGATGACTTCCTTACTGAAACAATTTGGGAGCGCACAAAAAAAGCAATGGACTCAAAAGTAGAGCTAAAACCTAAGCTAAAAGCAGCAGGGGCTGAGGTTGAGTTCTCTCTAGAGGAAAATGTAACTTTTAAACAAGAATTAATAAAATTTGCTAATAGCTCAAATAAGTTTTTTCAAGAGGCTATCAAGTTTGCAAACGATGTAGCTGCATCAGTTAAACAACATACCAATCAAGATAAAGTTGTTCTTGTTGTTGATTCATTAGAAAGACTGTCTGCGCCTAATGGTCAAGAAAACGTATTATTTGAATCCCTTAAAGACTTATTTTTTAACTCTCCTGCCCGATTATCTTTTGAAAATATTACCGTCATTTATACTGTTCCCCCGTATATCCATGCTGTACTTCCTAGCATTGATCAATTTTATTCTGGGAGCTTTTCGTTGCCTAATTTTAAAGTTATGCAAACACCTAAAAAAGAAAAGCCAATTGAGAAAAACCCAGAAGGTATCGCAAAAATGGTGTGTGTTGTAGAAAAACGTTTTCCTGAGTGGGAAAATTATATTTCAAAGCCCGTGATAGAAGAGTTTGCATGGCTATGCGGTGGTAACGTTCGTCGGATGTTTGCTTTAATACGCCATACCACTAAAAAAGCAGTACTTGGTAAAGTCAATTTTCCTGTAAATATGGTTAATAGCACTCCTGTGAAGCAAGCAATTTTAGAAGAAACTAAAAATGTTCAATGGTTAAATGCACAAGATAGAAAATGGTTAATTCATTGCAGAGAGCATAGCGGTAACCTAGCACAATATATAAATGACCTTGCCAGCGATTTACCACCAATTATTCGTTTATTTGATCATTCATTAGTTTTAAATTATCAAAATGGTAGTATTTGGTACCAAGTTCCTCCAATTATGAACGACTACTTTGATGAACAATCATGATTTTGAGGCCATCTGGTCAGAATTAAAACTCACACTTGAGTGGCACGAAGACTTCTCTCTTTTTTTTGTATTTGTTGAAAATACTCAAGCGAGTTTTGCCCTTAAGCAGCGGCTAGATGACTTTATGCGCAGTCACAGTAAACCGTTACGCCGTATAAAGCCTATAACTCAAACAGATTTACCAAATAAAGTTATTGATGAAATTTTTAACGCTAACGCAGGCCACTCTCCCGTTTGGTTAGCGCTAACACAGGTAGATCAAGAAGGGATTTGGGATACGCTAAGAGCCAAAACCTTAGCAACTTTAAATAAACGCCGTTCGCAGCTGGAAGATATTGTAAAAAGCCCCATTTTTATTGAGCTACCTTATACATGTGCAGCTAGTGTTGTCACTTGGGCGCCTGATATCTGGAGTGTTCGCCAACAAATAATTGAACTACCTTCTAATATTAAATTAAATACCAAGCTGCCACAAACTGAAGCTTTAAATGAACCACTATTGTCATCTTTACAACTTGATGAAGCTATCTACCAAACTAGGGCCAAAATAGAGCAATTGCAAAGTACGGTTACAAACCAAGGAAAAAGGCATTTGAGTATCGCCTTAGATAGATTAGGTGACTTACTAAGTAATATCGGCCAATTACCTGACGCCAAAGCCGCATACACGCAAAGCTTAGCAATTTGCCAACAACTGCAAACGAGCCTTGGTGACTCACCACAAGTATTACGAGACCTGTCAATCTCGTTTGAAAAGGTGGGTAATATTGAACTGCAACTCGGGGATGTACCCGCCGCCAAGGCCGCATACACGCAAAGCTTAGCAATTTGCCAACAACTGCAAACGAGCCTTGGCGACTCACCACAAGTATTACGAGACCTGTCTGTCTCGTTTAATAAGGTGGGCGACATTGAACTGCAACTCGGGGATGTACCCGCCGCCAAAGCCGCCCATATGCAAAGCTTAGCAATTTCCCAACAACTGCAAACAAGCCTTGGTGACTCACCACAAGTATTACGAGACCTGTCTGTCTCGTTTAATAATGTGGGCGACATTGAGCTGCAACTCGGGGATGTACCCGCCGCCAAAGCAGCATATATGCAAAGCTTAGCAATTCGCCAACAACTGCAAACAAGCCTTGGTGACTCACCACAAGTATTACGAGACCTGTCTGTCTCGTTTAATAATGTGGGCGACATTGAGCTGCAACTCGGAGATGTACCCGCCGCCAAAGCCGCCTATATGCAAAGCTTAGCAATTTGCCAACAACTGCAAACGAGCCTTGGTGACTCACCACAAGTATTACGAGACCTGTCTGTCTCGTTTAATAATGTGGGCAACATTGAGCTGCAACTCGGGGATTTACCCGCCGCCAAAACCGCCCATATGCAAAGCTTAGCAATTTGCCAGCAATTGCAAACGAGCCTTGGTGACACACCACAAGTATTACGAGACCTGTCTGTTTCGTTTAATAATGTGGGCGACATTGAGCTGCAACTCGGGGATGTACCCGCCGCCAAAGCCGCATACACGCAAAGCTTAGCAATTTGCCAACAACTGCAAACGAGCCTTGGTGACTCACCACAAGTATTACGAGACCTGTCTGTCTCGTTTAATAAGGTGGGCGACATTGAGCTGCAACTCGGGGATGTACCCGCCGCCAAAGCCGCCTATATGCAAAGCTTAGCAATTTGCCAACAACTGCAAACGAGCCTTGGTGACTCACCACAAGTATTACGAGACCTGTCTGTCTCGTTTAATAAGGTGGGTAATATTGAGCAGAAACTAGGGGATTTACCCACTGCCAAAGCCGCCTATATGCAAAGCTTAGCAATTTTCCAACAACTTCAAACGAGCCTTGGTGATTTACCACAAGTATTACGAGACCTGTCTGTCTCGTTTGATAAGGTGGGCGACATTGAGCTGAAACTCGGGGATTTACCCGCAGCTAAGGCCGCGTATACGCAAAGCTTACAGCTCGACAGGCAACTTCAAACTAATTTAGGGGATACAGTAACAGTGCTTCAAGATCTAACTATATCCTTAAAGAGGGTGGCTGAAATAGAAAAAAAATTAGGTAACTTAACTTCAGTCACACATCTAAATGCTCAATCAGATGAAATAGCAGCTAAATTAAAAATTTTATAATCATATCTCGTCGCTATAAAGAGCAGTTTAAAGCGTGCTTAAATTTAGCCCCATCTCACATTTAACATCTCTATGTTAAGCTAATCGGCTTTTGGTTAGCTGTATTTATATTTCGGAGTAGTTTTTATGTGTTTTAGATCCCTCAGGGTCAGATCTTGACTTCATATATCAAAGGTCTATATTTATAGTCTATTGCTGTAGTAGTCAATATAATTTAAATATCCTTAAATTATATTTTTCCCTTGTTCTGGATCGCGAGACTGCTCTGCCTGTTCGCGTATTTCGTCGGTATCACTGCTCACATCATCAAGCGTTTTAGTTTGCTCAACAGTTTCACTTTTTTCGCTTTGTACTTGCGATGGTTGTTTTTCCTCTAAGCTAGAAACATGTTCACTAGGGGTTGTGAGTATAATTCTCTCTCGTGCGTCATCTGGCATGCTGATATTTTGTTTAGTGAACTCATTGACTAATTCGCGCATAAGCTGCGAGGCTACTTTTAATGGACTGTGCTGCTCGCTATTAACCCAAAAATACAAAACGAAGTTAATAGTAGATGAGCCTAAATTTTTTATTAAAACTTGCGCAGGTGGGTCGCTAAGTACCGCATTTTGTTGATTGGCAATATCTAGGGTAAGAGTTTGTGCGCTGCGTATATCGTTATCGTAGCCAATACCAATTTCTACTTTTCCGCGCATTTTTGGATTAGCAGTCAGATTTTTAATAGTGTTTTTGTACACTGTTGCATTGGGTATTTGAATATGATTGCCATCGTAATCAACAAGCGTGGTTGCTCTTGCGGTTACTTTTTTAACAATACCTAATCGGCCATCTACTTCAATTACATCGTCAATTTTAAAAGGTCTTTGTACGCTCAGTAATAAACTGGCAATAAAGTTCTCTGCTATGTCTCTAAAAGCAAAGCCTAGTATTAAACCGATTAGCCCCGTACCACTCATAATGGCAACAGCAAACTGAGTAAGCCCTGCTAAACGTAAAAATAAGTACACGCCAAATAAAATAATTAAAGTGCTTATACTGCGCCTTACAACTAAATGAACCAGTTTACTGTCTGTCATATAGTCAATGGGCTTTATAAGCAATCGTGAAAGCGGCCCTGAAATTAAGTAGCTTAGTGCTAAAAGTATTATTCCGAGCAACAGTGTGGGTAATATTTGCGCTGTTGCATGAAGTAATTGCACAGCTTGTTCGTGAAAAAACTGCCACGAAAACACATCCCCTTGAAAACTTTGTATGCTGGGGAGCGTATTGTTTAACGCTATATTGTTTGATTGGCTGCTAGGCATGGCTTATCGTCCGTGTTTAGTTTTTATAATCGTTAATAATAGACCGTTAATAATAGGCAGTAGCAAGTTTAGTACCAAACGCTTTATTTAACTTGGCAAACATTTTGCTGTAGTAATGTAATACAAATATTGAGGTTTAGAATGAAAGAAGCTAAACGAGGACAGCAAGCAGAGCAGCCTGCACATATCCCTTTTATAGGCTGGTGGGATATTGTTAAACGTATTTTTAAGCAAATGAGCGAAGATAATTTATCTATAGTAGCTGCCGGTGTCGCATTTTATGCACTGCTTGCTATTTTTCCAGCCATTGCGGCGATGGTATCAGTGTATGCGTACTTTTCATCCCCAACAGATATTAGTGAGCACTTAAGTAAAGTAGTTACTTTGCTTCCACCAAGCACCAGCGAACTGATTTTATCTCAGGTTTCTAACCTTGCTAAAACATCAAGTGCCAGCTTGAGCTTAAGTGCAATTGGTACGCTCATACTTACCATTTGGAGTAGTTCTAAGGGCAGCCAAGCACTTATTACTGCATGTAATATTAGTTATCGTGAATATGAAAAACGCTCATTTTTTCAGGCTCAATTAGTACGCTTTTTATTTTCGGTAGGAGCGATTGTAGTTGCAATTTTTGCGCTATTGATTATTGGTATCCTACCTATTGTACTTAATTTAGTGGGGCTAAAAGAAAGTATAGATTTATTAATTAAACTCATTTCTTGGCCATTATTGGCTTTTACCTTTAACTTTGCATTGGTGCTTTTATATCGTTACGCCCCGCATCGTAAACCTGCTAAATGGCGTTGGATCACAATGGGATCGTCTATTGCTACCGTGCTTTGGATTTTGGCGTCTATAGGTTTTTCATTTTATGTGTCGCGTTTTTCTAGTTACAACGAAACGTATGGCTCGCTTGGTGGTGTAGTGATCATGTTGATGTGGCTGTATATCAGCGCTTATATAATCACATTAGGTGCGGTAATTAATGCAGCAACTGAGCAGCAAACAGGTAAAGACAGTACTATAGGCCCAGCTAAAGAGCGTGGGCAGCGAGGCGCCTATGTAGCAGATCACCTCGATGTAAAAAACGAATAAATTGCCGATTAGTTAGCTAAGTTAGTGAGTGCAGTAAGCTGCTCTTTAAACTCTTGTGCTGCGGGACCAAGCCTGTCGTTGTCGTTGCACATTAAATATAAGTTAAGAGTGCGAGTAGTCCCTTGATCTAAATTAAGTGCAATGAGGGTTTGATCTTCAATTAAATGTGCAATTTGTGTTTTTGGCAGCCAAGCGTAACCTAAATTTTGACTAACCATATCAATAGAGTTGCGTAAGTGGCTTACTGTCCAGCGCATATCAGCACCTAGCCAGCCTTCATTGTGACTAGTGTGAGTTGCTGAGTCGCGAACTACTATTTGCCGGTGTAGCTTTAAATCACGAAAGTTGAGTTGTTCAGTATGTTGTTGTAATACATGGTTTTTATGCGCAACCGCTATAAACTCTATATCGCATAACGTACTGCAACTAATTCCATAGATAGGAATTGACGAAATAGCTAAATCAACTACTGAGTTATGTAATAATTCGTTTGCACCTGTTAGCACGCTTTCTACTAAATCAATTT
This sequence comes from Pseudoalteromonas sp. TP27, assembly GCF_056470645.1. NCBI lineage: Bacteria > Pseudomonadati > Pseudomonadota > Gammaproteobacteria > Alteromonadales > Pseudoalteromonadaceae > Pseudoalteromonas > Pseudoalteromonas sp. TP27. The sequence continues at coordinate 86,873 of NZ_JARDAK010000012.1, forward strand.
TTAAAAGAGGGTAAAGCTCACTCGTTTTAGCAAGTGCTTGGTATAAAATAGCGTGTGGAAAAACTTCATCAACGGCTATTTTTAAGGTGCTTTCTACGCCTTCGCTAAGAGTGCTGGCTACTGATTCTATTTTAGTTGCTTCTTCAATTAAAAATTCAGCTCTGCGTAAAATGAGCTTACCGCTATCGGTTAAAAATGCTTTACGACCTTTTACTTCAAGCAACTTAATTTGCAAGGCGGCTTCAAGTTTTTGCACAGCGTGGTGTACGGTTGATTGGCTTTTATGTACAGCTGCGCTTGCGCCTGCAAACCCGCCATGATCCACAACCGCTTTAAACATTCGCCATTGCTCTAATGTTGCTTTTGCCATTTTAAAATCCTGCTACTACTTTATATCTGATTGCTTAACTTGACCGCACAGACGCATTATTTATTGCGTAACAGTGATTTTTTGTCTACTTATTTTAATAAAGCTACTTTTTTATCAGCTAGAAGTGCCATAAAACTGCTTTTATTTAAAGGTTTTGAAAATAGATAACCTTGTCCGTAATCGCATCCAGCTTCCAGTAGTAGTTCCATTTGTAATTTAGTTTCAATTCCTTCGGCAATTACTTTTAAGCCTAATTGATGCGCCATAACGATTATGGCTTCACATAATGCAAGTTCTTGGCTGTCTGCTTTAATATTATCGACAAAACGTTTATCTATTTTTAAATAATCGGTGTCCATTTCTTGTAAGTAAGCGAGCGACGAATACCCGGTACCAAAATCATCAAGAGCAAGTTGCATCCCCGATTTTACTAATTCTTTTAGGCGTCTTTGTGTTAGAGCTTCAGGGTTAACCATTAAGCCTTCAGTTATTTCTGCGACAATTGACGAAGCAGGCAGTTTTGCTGCTTTTAGCATATCGTACCATTCATCTATGCCACTCTCTGGAGTGGATAATTGCACAGGCGATACGTTTACACTTATTTGAAAAGTTTCATCGGTTATTGCTTTTATATCGTTAAGTGTTTGCAGGGCTTGGGCAAATACAAATTGACCAATTGCATTTATTTGCCTGGTTTCTTCAGCAAGTGGAATAAATGCGATAGGGCTAATTAGGCCTTTTTCGGGATGCTGCCAACGAATAAGCGCTTCAGCTTTATGAATATGTAAATCGTTTAAAGCAACTATGGGCTGATAAAATAACTCAAACTGTTCAAGTTCTATGGCACTTCGTAAGTCTTTTAATAGCACCATGCGCGCATGTGCATATTCGCGCATGTCAGCAGAGAAAAACTCAAAACAGTTACGACCGTTACTTTTTGCCTTGTACATTGCCTGATCGGCTGCTTTTAAAAGCTGTTCAGTACTTTCGCCATCATTAGGTGAGCACGCAATACCCATGCTTGCACTAATAAATAACTCTTCGTTTTCAAGGTACAAAGCTGACGATAGGCTAAGTAAAATATTACTCGCAATTTGATTAATATGGCGGGTGCTTTTAATGTGATTAAATACAATAACAAACTCATCACCACCAATTCTTGCTACAAACTCAGCATTTTTTGCCGACTGTACTATGCGTTGCGATACGAGTTTTAATAAGTTGTCGCCATAGTGATGGCCCAATGTGTCATTAATATCTTTAAAGTGATCAATATCTAAAAGCATGACAACCAATTGATTATCGGAATTAACAATACTTGAAAATCGTCTATTTAAGCGCTCTTTTAATTCTAAACGATTGGGTAAGCTAGTTAGATGGTCAAAATGAGTTTGTCGCCATATGGTTTCATCAGCTTGTTTTTTTTCTGTTATGTCCGTAAAAATAGCCACGCGACGGGTTGGAATATTTTTCTCATCGTATACAGTGTCTATTTTTAGCCACTCGGTATAAATATCACCGTTCTTTTTACGATTTACTATTTCACCTTGCCAACGGCCAGTATTTCTAAGTTCTGCCCACATTTTTTGATAAAACTCTTTAGTGTGCTTGCCTGATGACAAAATATGACTGGTTTTACCAATGACTTCTTCTTTACTGTATTGCGTTGTTTTACAAAAAGCGGGGTTTACATCGTAAATAATGCCGTTGGGGTCGGTTATCGTCATGCCTTCACTACTGTTGTTGTACACAAGCGATGCTAAGTGAAGTGCTTTTTCATTGGTTTTTTTCTGACTAATATCTCTAAGCACAACGATGTATTCATTATTTTTTTTAAGCGCATTAATACGAGCTTCAAAAAAATGCTCTGTTACACCTTCTCTTACCTTAAATTCAATAGTTTGCGAGCTGTCTAAATGTGAAAGGAGTAATTGGGTATTAGCTTTCGATAATAAGTCAGAGAGCTTTGAGGTTGATCCGGCTTCTATTTCAAATAGCGAATTAATATTACCACCGATATAAAGTATTTTTCCAAGCGCGTTTATACGTAAATAGGTATCAGGTAGTGCATTGAGTAAGCTCATTAATTCATTGTGTTTATTTTTTAATTTAGCTTCTGCCGATAAGCGAGTCACAGCCATTACTTCAAAACGGTCGTAAAGTGTGTGTAATTCGGGGCTATTTGGTTTTTTTACGTGCTTAGGCATTGTGCCGCTAGCAAGTTCGTCGGTTGCATGTGACAAATCAGTGATAGGGTCAAATATGCTTATTTTAATAAGTCGTCTGGCAAGTAATACGAGTAATAGAATCGCGACTAAAAATACGATGATTGTTTTAGCAAAATTAGCATTAACCTCGTTAATAAAATCGTCTACCGAGACCGCGATGTAGATATCTAAATTATTATTGTGTTTGTCGTTATAGATAACAGAACGATGAAAAACTTGGTTTTCGCCGCTCGCATTTTTGAAAACAGCTAATGAACTATTGTCGTGAAGTAAATCTGTATCTGTGATTTTTTTACCCAACTCGCTTGGGCGCTTAGGGTAATTAGCGAGTATTAAGCCGTTAGAGTCAGCAATAACTGCCTTGGCATTGTTAGGTAGCTCAGCTTGGCTTAACGCAATGTTCCACCAATTTAATGCAATTACAGTAACAAGTGCACCTTGTACTTGGTTATTACTATTTATTATAGGGTACGCAAAGTTAACGCTTTGAGCTTGAATACTTCTATCGTATTGAAAGTACCCAACAGAAAAACTCTTATTATTAATGGCATTTTGAAAATAATGTCTATCGCTTATATTAATATTATTACTTCGGCCATTTGTTACGCATTTTAAGTCGCCGTTTTTATCAACAATACCTATATTTGCAATATTGCTGTATAGAGCTTTTATTTCAAAAAAATAGCTAGGGCAGGTAGTGGGTAACTTTCCAGTATTTGCAGCTTTACCAGCTAAAAAAATAGTTAACCGCTGTACATCGTCGACCATTGTTTTTTGATGATGGGTCAAGTGCTTGGCGATGTTAATTATTTTTTCTTCACTTTTCTCAATCGCAGCGTCGCGCTCAAACCACAGTGTAAATGCAGTTACGACTGCACCGGGAATACTGAGTAAAATTAATAACCGGTAAAGCTGGCTTTTAAGTGATGAAGTAAAAATAAGTTTTTCCCTAAGCTCAATTTCTAAAAAATGATTGTAGTCAATAATGATAAAAATAACCATACAACATATAGGGTTGTATTAAATAGTTATTAAAATTTAAGTGTTTTTCTATAAATATGGCATTTTAAAAAAGGTAAATCATTGTCCTAAATACATAAATAATAAATTCTGCATTTTTGATTCTAAAAAATAGAATGTTTAGCTCGATTTAAAGACATAGTTGTTTTGTTTAATGAATGATTTAATAACTTTATCAACTTATTCTTTCGAGTGAATTAAAAAATGAAAATATCAAAAATACTTACCGCTTATACAACTCAAGATGGCGACGGCGTAAGCATCAGCCGTATTCCAGGATTTGATGGTAAATATTTAGATCCCTTTTTAATGATTGATGAACTTAAGTCAGACGACAAAAAAGATTATATGGGAGGCTTTCCTGAGCATCCGCACCGAGGAATTGAAACGTTTACATATATTCTAAAAGGCGGCTTTGAACATCGCGACCAAATGGGTAACAGAGAGGCAATTAAAGCTGGCGATGTACAATGGATGAGTACCGGGCGCGGCGTTATGCACAGTGAAATGCCACTCGCTGATGCTGTTGACGGTTTGCATGGCTTTCAAATTTGGATAAACATGCCAAGCGCGCAAAAAATGCGTGAGTCACGCTATCAAGATACTACAAAAAATCCAGCTCCGAGTTTTACTAACACACAAGGGGTGACGTTAAAAGCACTGGCAGGATCGTGGCAGTTCGAAAGTGAAACGCTTACAAGCGCTCTGCAAAGTTTAGCTGCTAATGCGGCGCTTGCTGATATTACATTACCTGCTGGTAAAAGCATGAATTTAGAGCCTATTAGCCAACAAAAAGTAATGCTTTATATTCATAGCGGCTCACTAATAATGAGCGACAATCAAACAATACCAACGGGCAAGTTACTTATTTTAGAATCAGGTAGTGATATTAATATTAGCTCTGAGCACGGCGCTGGTGTTTTGGTTTTAGCCGGCGATCCCCTTAATCAGCCGATTGCTCATATGGGGCCGTTTGTAATGACGACTCAAGCTGAAATCCAGCAAGCAGTGCGTGATTATCAAAACGGCGAGTTTGGCAAAATTTAACGGTATTTTTAGGAGAGTTTCATGGGATTATTAGTTAACGGTCAATGGCAAGATAAATGGTACGACACTGATTCAAGTAATGGTAAGTTTGAGCGCGAGGCGGCGCAATTACGTCACTGGGTAACTGTTGATGGTAGCGCTGGAATAACGGGCGAGGCCGGTTTTAAAGCTCAAGCGAACAGGTATCATTTATATGTATCGCTGGCATGTCCTTGGGCGCACCGAACACTTATATTTAGAGCATTAAAATGGTTACAAAACTTAATTACTGTGTCGGTTGTTAGTCCTGATATGCTTGATAGTGGTTGGGAGTTTGATACGAAAAATCATAGTACTGGCGATGCATTATTTAATAGTAATTACTTACATCAAGTTTATACAAAAAATAACCCTGAGTATTCTGGGCGAGTAACGGTTCCCGTATTGTGGGATAAAAAGCTCAATAAAATTGTTAGTAATGAGTCTGCCGATATTATACGTATGTTTAATAGTGCATTTAATGAATTAACAGGTAATAAAGATGATTACTATCCTGAGGCACTGCAACCAAAAATTGACGAATTAAATGCACTGATTTATCCAAATATAAATAATGGTGTTTATCGTACGGGTTTTGCTACAACTCAAGATGCGTATGAAGAGGCGTTTAACGATTTATTTAAAGCACTCGATTCAGTAGAGAGCATACTGAACAAACAGCGGTATTTAACAGGGGATAACTTCACAGAAGCTGATTGGCGATTATTCACCACGCTCATTCGATTTGATAGTGTGTATGTTGGTCACTTTAAGTGTAATTTGCGGACAATTGAAAGCTACCCAGCTTTGAGCGGATACCTTAGAGATTTATATCAAGTTGAAGGTGTGGCAGAAACGGTTGATTTTTACCACATTAAACGTCATTACTATTTTAGCCATACAATGATCAATCCAACACAAATTGTGCCAAGTGGCCCAAGTATTGATTACTTATCCGATCACGGTAGAAATGTTTAGCGTTTAAGCCAACAGCCTAACAAGCCAGCCGTATTTTCTTACCAGGCTGGTTTCGCCTTTCCCTGCTTGTACAGCTGCACCGGCTAAAAAGGCACTTGTTAGTCCCACTTTAGTTGCGGCAAAACGCTTAAGTCTGTATTGAAACGCTGCATGATGTTGGCGTTTCAACTCGCTGCGCGTATCCATCTGCTTACTAAGAGCATCAACGTTTTCATTCGGTGCTTTAATTAAGTAGTTAACTAACATAGTAATTTCCTTATAAGTTAAACAGTTGTTTTAAGCTTTTAAGCGTTTTACTAAAGCCAATTTTATTGCTTAAGTAAACTGTATTTTTCCAGAGCCATGCTAAACAAGCAACTTGCAGCAGAGTAGCTGTCGCAATACTAAGCCATACTGATCCAAAAAGATCGAATACACCGTATCCAACAGCGCCTAATACTCCTGCCCACAACAACACCAAACCACTGGCAAAACAGCCTAAAAATATAGTGATCAATGCAAGCGATCTAAGCGACAACCGCCATTCAGCTTTAGCTAGCTGATGGGTGATCTTTCCTTGAGTTTGGTAATCATCCTTGAGCTGCTTAGAGTACTCTAAAAGCTTTGCTATATGATCTTGCCAATCGTCCTTTTGGCGCTGCTGCTCAGTAGCTTGGTCTTGTGCATTACCATCCTTGGTTGCGGTTGTTTGTGGGTTATTCATCACTAATTACTTACGACGGAACAATGAAGTAATTAGCATACCCGCAGCAAAAGCAATACCCGCAGTTGCTAGTGGATTTTCAGACGCGAAGGCACGGGTTTTAGCTGTACATTCACCTAGCTTTTCACGTGCAATAAGTTGTTTTTCACTTAGTGCTTCTGCTGAACTAGAAGCGCCTTTACGAACACTACTTTCAGCTGTTGCTGCTTTGCTAGAAAGTGCATCTACAGCGTCGTGGGCCGCTGATGTTGCTTTCTCTGTAAGAGGAGATTCAGTATTTGTTAGTTTAACGTCAGGCTTAACATCTGAAGTTGTGTTCGGTTTCGTATTTGTTGCAGTAGCCATAATCAATCCTTAATGAGTTAAAAAATTTAAATAGTGATTTAGATGATGCAATGATTAAACCAAGCTTGTTATTTTATTTAAAATATTGAATTTTATGATTTTTATTTTGTTTCTTTATTTTTTTATAGTTGGCAATTTAAACCAAACAGTAAGTATTACTACATCGTTAGGTAAATTTTACAAAGAAGATAAAAGCGCATAAAAAATTGTAAATATTCATTGGTTATTCAGTAAGCAATGCATGTAAACAAAAGGTTATAAAAAACAGAAGCGATATTTTTTTCATTACAATCCCACTTTTTCCCACGTAATTCAAACGCTTCGCTCAAAGCCTTATTTTTTCTAGCTTTGGGACTTACTAAAGCTGGTCAGCTTACTTGACAAAATGGCTTGTCAAGCCCTAAACTGGAGCACTGTGGTAAAAAGTGGTTTTTAGTGGATCACACTGGATAAAAATAAACAAAAGTTGAATAAAACAATTTTAAAGTAGGTTTTTTATGTTTCGTGGCGCGAGTTCGCTGAGTTTGGATGATAAGGGGCGTTTTGCGGTACCGACCAAGTACCGAGAATCTCTATTGTCTGAAGATCAGGGAACGGTTATTTGTACCGTCGCACTAAATGAGCCGTGTTTATGGTTATATCCGCTGGCTGAGTGGCTCGAAATAGAAAGCCGTTTAGCAAAAATTTCTAATATGAATCCACGAGCTCGACGAATGCAACGTATGTTGCTAGGTAACGCGACAGAGTATCAACTTGATAAAAACGGTCGAATTTTGCTTGCGCCATCATTACGGGCTCATGCATCACTTGGCAAAAAAATCATGCTAGTTGGTTTGATGAATAAATTTGAAATTTGGGATGAGGCGCGTTGGCATGAGCAAATGCAACAAGATACTGAGCTTGAAAGGCTTGGTGACTTTGAACCTAACCAAGATTTAGATAACTTCACACTTTAACGGCACAAAAAAAGGCAAATAATAGCTAATGACAGCGCAATTTGAACACGTATCCGTATTAATGGACGAAACCATCGATGCCCTTGCAATTAAGCCAGACGGTATATACATGGATGGAACTTTTGGACGTGGCGGCCACTCTGGACAAATTTTAGCACGCCTTGGTGATGAAGGTCGCCTGCAAGCAATTGACCAAGATCCACAAGCGATACAATCAGCCGAAAAATTTGCAGATGATCCACGTTTTGCAATTGCCCATACTCGTTTTTCAAATCTTTACGAAGTAGCAGAGCAAAACGATCTGATTGGTAAAGTAGACGGCATTTTATTAGACATTGGTGTCTCGTCGCCACAACTTGACGACGCTGCGCGTGGTTTTAGTTTCATGAAAGATGGGCCACTTGATATGCGTATGGACCCAACAACAGGTCGCAGTGCTGCACAGTGGTTAGCAGAAGCCGAGTTAGATGATATTACTCACGTAATTAAAAAATTGGGCGAAGAAAAGTTTGGTAAACGCATTGCGCACAAAGTGCTTGAAGTTCGAGAGCACACGCCAATTACAACTACAAAGCAACTTGCTGACCTTGTTGATGAAGCTGTGCCTGTAAAAGATAAGTTTAAACACCCTGCAACACGTACTTTTCAGGCTATTCGTATTTACATTAATAGCGAGCTTGAAGAGATTCAAACAGCGTTGCAGTCAGCAGTTAAAGTGTTAAAACCTGGTGGGCGTTTAGTGGTGATTTCGTTTCATTCACTAGAGGATCGTATTGTAAAACAGTTTATTAGAAAACAGAGTCGGGGAGAAGTGTTACCCAGAGGTCTGCCTTTAACTGATGCACAAATAAATAAAAATCTGACGTTAAAAGCAGTGGGTAAGGCTATTAAGCCAAGTGCTGTAGAAGTAGAGCGTAATCCTCGTTCTCGTAGTTCTGTACTTAGGATTGCACAGAGGTTGGGATGAGTAAAAAAGCGAGCTATCGGCAACCTAATTTATTCTTTGAAATATTAAAAGGCCTAGGAGCTAACAAGCTAACCTCGGCCTTATTGGTTGTGATATTCGCTTCTAGTTTAACTGTTGTGCAAACAACACACCTAGCTCGTGGGCAACTTATAAAGCAAGATCAGTTATTACAAGAACGTGATGAACTCGATTTAGAGTGGCGCTACTTACTTGTTGAAGAAGAATTTTATTCGCAACATGCGCGCATTGAAGAAGTTGCTATATCACAATTAAAAATGAAACGACCTACGAGTCAAGATGAGCAGGTAATAATAGTACAATGAGAAATAGAGGCAAAAAACCAGTCACTAATTTAATCACATGGCGCTTTATGCTGGTGTGTGCAGTTGTGTTTATGGTGTTTGTAACACTCGTATCTCGCGCCGCTTATTTGCAAGTAATAGAACCTGACAAAGCACGTTCAGAAAGTGATAAACGTACAGTGCGTGTTGAAAAACTTCATGTGCAGCGCGGAATGATTTTTGACCGTAATGGTAAAGAACTAGCGGTAAGCGTACCGGTTGTGAGCGTATATGCAGACCCTAAAGCATTGCATAAGTCGCTTGTCTCTAAAGTAATCAAACAAGCGCGTAAAAACGGTGAAGATCACTTATTATTAGCTGAAAATACTGTTGAACTTGATAAACGTACCGCACTTTATTATAAAAACGATTTACGCTGGCGTGAGCTTGCAGACGTATTGCGTATTGACCCTAAAAAGATTAATTCTCGCCTTTTAAACGAACCCTCTCGTCGTTTTGTGTATTTAAAGCGCCAAGTTACTCCAGCTGTAGCAAATTATATTGGCGATTTGCGTTTGCCTGGCATCCATCTACTAGATGAATCTAAACGCTACTATCCTGCAGGTGAAGTTACCGCACATGTTATTGGTTTTACTAATATAGATGGTAAAGGCATTGAAGGCATTGAAAAGCTATACGAAAATGCGTTAACGGGTGAGGAAGGCCGCCGTACTATTCGTAAAGATGCACAAGGGCGTGAAGTAGAAGTACTTGATGAGCGCGAGCGTGTAGAGCCAGAAAGTATTCAGCTAAGTATTGACCAACGTATTCAAGCCATTGCTTACAAAGCCGTTAAATCAGCTGTACTGACTTATAAAGCCACATCGGGATCGGCTATGGTGGTTGATGTTAAAACCGGTGAAGTACTGGCAATGGTAAACAGTCCTTCATTTAATCCAAATAATTTAAGCGATGCAGCCCCTCATAAGCGCCGTAACCGCGCAATTACCGATTTGTTTGAACCAGGCTCAACTGTTAAGCCTCTAGCCATTTTGGCTGGGCTAGAATACGGCGCCATTAAGGCAGATGACACAATCGATACCTACCCAGGTTGGATGCGTTTAGGTGGTAGTTTAGTTAGAGATACCCGAAATCACGGCGAACTAACACTGCGCGAAATACTAAAATATTCCTCAAATATGGGAGTCGCTAAAGTTGCTCAATTAGTGCCTAAAGATTACTTCGTTGGCTTATACCAAAAAGTAGGCTTTGGTAGTGATACAGGTACTGGAATGGTCGGTGAAAGCAGCGGTTTATTTTATCCAAATCGCCGTTGGTCTGATTTTGAAATTGCGACTTTATCGTTCGGTTATGCGATTTCGGTAAGTACTGCACAAATGGCGCGTTTTTATGCCATGTTAGGCGCTGGTGGAGTTAATCGCCCTCTAACTATTTTAAAGCAAGATAATATACCCGAAGGCGAGCGTGTTTTTAAACAAAAAGACGTAGAAGCCGTAGTGCACATGATGGAAAGTGTATTTGAAAAAGATGGTACGGCTCGTAACATAAAAGTTGATGGGTATCGTGCTGCTGGTAAAACAGGTACGTCTAAAAAAGCTGTAGCAGGTGGTTATGGTGATGAATATGTAGGTTATTTTGCAGGTGTAGCACCGGCAAGTAATCCTCGTTTAGCCGTGGTAGTTATGATTAATGAACCAGGTGGTGATGTGTACTATGGAGGTGCCACCGCTGGCCCTGCATTTGCAGAAATCATCTCTAACGCATTAAGAATATTAAACGTAGCGCCTGACAAGGAAGAGGTTGCGTACGTAAAAGGTAAGGACAACGATGCGTGATTTAAAGGACATTTTAAAATACATCGAAATTGATGCGCCCTCGCAGTTGGTAAAACATTTACGCCTTGATAGTCGTGAAGTAACGCCAGGCGATGTATTTGTTGCTATTAAAGGCCATGCACTTGATGGCGGACAATTTATTAATAAAGCAATTGAAAATGGCGCAACAGCTATTATTGCTGACAGATTATGTGAATTTGAAACAAGTTTTGAGCCACTATATTTAGTCTCGGAGCTTGATAAAAAGCTTCCAGAATTAGCAAGTCGCTTTTATAACCAACCAAGTCAGACTCTTGATTTAATTGGCGTGACAGGTACAAATGGTAAATCGACCACCACAGCAATGATTGCCCACTTGGCGCAATTTTGTAATACAGAGTCGGCCATTATAGGGACTTTAGGTTACGGCCACCCTGATAATTTAATTCCACTGATTAATACCACGCCTTCTGCGGTTGATTTACAACATATTTTGAGCGATTTAAATTCGCAGCATAAAAAGCTGGTAGCTATGGAAGTGTCATCTCATGGGTTAGTACAACAGCGTGTTGCTAAATGCGCGTTTAAAGCGGCTGTGTTTACTAATCTTTCGCGCGATCACTTAGATTACCATGGTGATATGGCAAGTTATGGTGATGCAAAACTAATGCTTTTTCGTGATTTTGAGCCTCAAGTTGTAGTGCTTAATCAAGATGATTCTCAAGCTGAGCAATGGCTTGAAAAGTATGACTTCAATAACTTAATTTGTTATGGCCGCAAAAACTTAGCCCCTAAGAATGCCCGATACGTTTATTTTTCTGATGTTGAATATTCAAGTGAAGGTATTTCGGCTCAGTTATCGACGAGTTGGGGTGATATGTCGATTAAATCGCCTCTGTTTGGCGAATTTAATTTATATAACTTAACGGCAGCGCTCGCTACATTACTAGGGCTTGGTTATCCGCTTGAGCAATTAGTTGCAGGTTGTGCGCAGTTACAGCCAGTAGCTGGACGAATGCAAGCATTTAGTCAAGCAGGCATGCCAACGTGTGTTGTTGATTACGCCCATACGCCAGATGCACTTACGCTTGCATTACAAGCATTGCAGCAACACGTGCCAGGTGGAGTAAGTTGTGTTTTTGGTTGTGGTGGCGACAGAGATAAAGGTAAGCGCGCATTAATGGCGCAAGCTGCAGAGCAAAACGCTAATAAAGTTATTATTACCAGTGATAATCCGCGCTCAGAAAACCCTGATGACATTATTGCTGATGTGGCGGGCGGTTTAACCCATCCTCACAATGCACATTTAGAGGTTGATAGAGCAACTGCAATTCGTTTTGCTATTGAAAACGCTACAGCTGATGACGTTATTTTGATTGCAGGCAAAGGCCACGAAGATTATCAAATTATAGGCGATAAGCGCATCGACTTTTGCGATCGCCGTTATGTACAAGAACAACTAAAAAAAGCAGTAAGAGGGATAACACAATGATCCCAATGGATTTTAATTGGTTAGCTAATGTGCTAACAACCGATTATCAAGGTGATAATCAACACGTGCTTAATATAAATACTGATACTCGCACAGTGTGCGATGGCGAAGTGTTTTTAGCACTGAAAGGGCCAAATTTTGATGGCCATAAATTTATAGCTGAGGCTAAACAAAAAGGCGCTATTGGCGTTATTGTTCAGCACAAAGTTGATGTCGATATTCCACAATTTATAGTAAGCGATACACGTATTGCGCTAGGTGTAATTGGTACTGCTGTTATGGCGCAAGTAGCGCCTAAAACAATTGCAATTACAGGGAGTGTGGGTAAAACCACCGTGAAAGAAATGTGTGCGGCAATTTTGTCGGTTCACGGTAATGTATTAGCCACTAAAGGTAATTTTAATAACGATATAGGCGTCCCACTTACGTTATTACGCTTAGAGCCACAACATCGTTTTGCGGTAATTGAGCTAGGTGCAAATCACTTAGGTGAAATTGCCTACACCACGGCAATGACAAAACCAGATGTAGCCGTTGTATGTAATGTTGCAGCAGCCCACTTAGAAGGTTTTGGTAGCTTAATGGGGGTTGCAAAAGCTAAAGGTGAGATTTTTGACGGCCTTAAAGATGACGGTGTTGCGATTGTTAACTGCGATAGTGAATTTAGCCAGTATTGGTTAGATAAACTTGAAGGACGCAAAGTTAAACGCTTTTCAACAACCGAAAAACTCGATATTTGGGCAGAGAACATCACGCTTGATACCAATGCACGAGCAAGCTTTACGCTTTGCACTCAAAACAAGCAAGTACCTGTTACTTTGGCGTTGCCTGGTAAACACAATATTAGCAATGCGCTTATTGCAGCAGCGCTTACGAGTGAATTTGATGTAACTCTTGAAGAAATAGCCAACGCACTTGCCACAATGGGTGATGTAAAAGGGCGCGTTAATTTAATTGAAGTGTCTGATTTACTGACCGTGGTTGATGATACCTATAACGCCAATGTTAAGTCGGTAAAGGCTGCTATTGACTTGTTAAGTGATATGCAAGGTCACCGCATTTTAGCACTGGGAGACATGGGCGAACTAGGTGAAGACGCACGTAAGTACCATCAAGAAGTGGGCGAGTATGCACTTGAGCAAGGGATTGATGAGTTATTTACATTAGGTGTATTAAGTAAATACGCAAGTGATGTGTTTGAGCTACCTAATCGCCACTTTTCGAGCCGTGAACAGATGCAGCAAAAAATTCAAGACAGTATTAATAAAGTGAATACAAAAACAACAATAGTAGTGAAAGGATCGCGCAGTTCTCGCATGGAATTATTAGTAACCGATTTAGTAAATGGCCAGCAACAAGCCATCAATGGAGTATCAAAATGTTAGTTTGGCTGGCAGAGTATTTAACACAGTATTTTAGTGGTTTTCATGTTTTTTCGTATTTAACGCTACGTGCCATTTTAGGTATTTTAACTGCGCTAATTATGTCTCTTTATTTAGGGCCTAAGTTAATACGTGGTTTGCAACGGATGCAAATAGGTCAAACAGTTCGAGATGATGGTCCGCAGTCACATTTGTCAAAATCGGGCACACCTACCATGGGTGGCTTACTTATTTTAGCGGCTATTTTTACCAGCACGCTACTTTGGGCCGATTTATCAAATAAATACGTATGGGCAACACTGTTTGTAATTGGCTCTTTAGGTATTGTTGGCTTTGTTGATGATTATCGTAAAGTTATTCGTAAAGATCCAAAAGGTCTAATTGCTAAGTGGAAGTACTTTTGGCAATCGGTCATTGCATTAGTTGTAGCCACTGCTTTGTACTTTACCAGTGCACAAGCATCTGAAACATCACTTGTTGTTCCATTTTTTAAAGACGTATTACCGCAATTAGGTTTGTTTTATATCGTGCTTACGTACTTTGCGATAGTAGGTACATCAAACGCGGTAAACCTGACCGATGGTTTAGATGGCTTAGCCATTGTGCCAATTATTTTGGTAGCTGCGGCGCTGGCAATAATTGCTTATTTAACAGGCAATATTAACTTTTCGGCTTACTTACATATTCCACATTTACCGATGGCGAGTGAACTTGTGGTTGTGTGTACTGCCATTGTGGGTGCAGGGCTTGGCTTTTTATGGTTTAACACTTATCCAGCACAAGTATTTATGGGCGATGTTGGCTCATTAGCGCTGGGTGGTGCATTAGGTATTATTGCTGTTTTAGTACGTCAAGAGTTACTGCTTATTATTATGGGTGGTGTATTTGTAATGGAAGCGCTATCGGTAATATTACAAGTGGGGTCGTATAAATTACGCGGGCAACGCATTTTTAGAATGGCACCGATTCATCATCATTATGAATTAAAAGGTTGGCCAGAGCCTCGCGTTATTGTGCGCTTTTGGATTATTTCTGTTGTGCTAGTGCTTGCTGGCTTAGCTACTTTAAAGATTCGATAAATGCAGTATTTAAACGAGATAAAAAACAAACAAATAACAGTGCTCGGACTCGGTGTAACCGGTCTGGGCATTGTGCGTTTTCTATTATCTCATGGCCTTACACCAAAGGTCGTTGATAGCCGAGCAACCCCGCCGGGGATTGATTGGTTAAAAGAGCATGCGCCTAATCTAAATACTCACTTTGGTAATTTGGATGACGCAGAGCTTTGTTCAAGCAATATGATTATTATAAGCCCTGGGCTTAGCTTAAAAATACCAGCTGTTGCAGATGCAATTAACGCAGGTGTTGAAGTGATTGGCGACGTTGAGTTATTTGCGCGCATTAATACAAAACCGGTTGTTGCAGTAACGGGCTCTAACGGTAAATCAACCGTAGTTACACTCGCTTACGAAGTGTTAAAACAAGCAGGCTACAAAGTTGCATTGGGTGGAAATATTGGCACTGCGGTGCTTGATTTACTCAGTGATGATTTTGACGTGTATGTACTTGAGTTATCGAGTTTTCAGCTAGATACCACAACGAGTTTAAAACCTGTGAGTGCAACGGTATTAAATGTGTCAGAAGATCACCTTGATCGCTACGACAGCTACCAAGCTTATATAGACTCAAAGCTAAGTATTTATGACGGTGTAGAGCTTATTGTTGTCAATGCAGACGATATGCAAACACATCCAGTTGAGCGCGGTACAACCCCCCTAATCAGCTTTGGTGCTCAACAAGGTGATTACCATTTAGCGCAACATAATGGCGAAACTCACTTTATGGTTAAAGGCGATGCCTTTTTACCTGTTGATACGCTTGCGGTAGTGGGTAAGCACAATTATTTAAATGCGCTTGCAGTAATGGCGCTTTTAAGCCCGTTTGAAGTAAGCAAAGAGCAATATAAGAACGCGTTAGGTCAATTTAATGGGTTGGCTCATCGCTGCCAGTTTGTAGCTGATCTTAACGGTGTAAAGTATTTTAACGATTCAAAAGCAACGAATGTTGGAGCAACTATTGCTGCAATAGATAGCTTGGCAAGCAACGGCGAAAACCTAATTGTTATTGCCGGTGGCGATGCCAAAGGCGCTGATTTAACTCCCCTCAAACCCTACATAGAACAGCATGTAAAAGCATTAATTTGTTTTGGTAAAGATGCAAGTGACTTAGCTGCGATTACCAATAAAAGCTATTTAACTAACAACATGGAAGAAGCCGTTACTTTGGCCAAAGTACTTAGTAGTACTGGTAATATCGTTTTATTAGCCCCCGCATGTGCCAGCATTGATATGTATAACAACTATATGCAACGCGGTGATGACTTTGTTCAGTGCGTAATGGAAGGGCAGTTATGATTGCCTTTGCCGATATAAAAGATGCATTAACACCTAAACCTTCAGGTCAGTTGTATGATGTACCGCTGCTGTACTGTGTAATTATGCTAATTGGTGTTGGTTTTATCATGGTAACCAGCGCTTCAATGCCTACCGCAGAGCGGTTATTTGATGACCCATACCATATTACCATTCGCCACAGTATGTTTTTGGCAATGGCTTTTGTGCTTTTTTGGATAAGTGTTTGTGTGCCAATGGATTGGTGGAAACGATCAAACCCTTATTTATTAATACTAGGTATGGTGCTGTTAATAGCGGTATTGATTATTGGTCGTGAAGTGAATGGCGCTAAACGATGGATTCCTATTGGCCCCGTTGGTTTTCAGGTGGCTGAGGCTGCTAAATTGTACTTTTTTAGTTATATTGCGGGTTATTTGGTAAGAAAACGAGAAGAAGTACAAGAAAATATTAAAGGCTTTGCAAAGCCAATTGCTGTATTTGCAGTGTATGCACTGCTTATTTTACTACAGCCCGATTTGGGCACAGTGGTTGTTATGTTTGTTACAACGGTTGGTTTGCTGTTTTTAGCTGGCGCTAAGTTATGGCAATTTTTTGTACTTATTTTAACGGGCGTTGGTCTGGTTGTATTACTTATTATTGTTGAACCCTACCGTATGGCGCGCGTTGTAGGCTTTTTAGACCCTTGGGATGATCCTTTTGGTAAGGGTTATCAGTTGGTGCAATCACTAATGGCGTATAGCCAAGGCGGTTGGTTTGGCCAAGGCTTAGGTAACAGCGTACAAAAGCTACAGTATTTACCTGAAGCGCATAACGATTTTATTTTTGCTGTAATAGGCGAAGAGCTTGGTTTAATAGGCGTTGTAAGTATTTTAACGGTGCTTGGTACCTTGGTATTTAGAGCATTATTAATTGGTCAACAAGCGCTTAAATGTGGCAAAGAATACGAAGGTTATTTTTCGTTTGCTATCGGTATTTGGTTTGCATTTCAAACTATGGTGAATGTAGGTGCGAGTGCGGGAATTTTACCGACGAAGGGTTTAACCCTGCCGTTCATTTCTTATGGTGGCTCAAGTTTATTAATTATGACAATTGCCACGGGTATTTTATTACGCGTAGATTTTGAAACCAAAATGGCAACCAAACAAGCCACCTCAGGTGGAGGTAAGCGATGAGTAAAAAATTAGTAGTAGTGGCTGGTGGAACTGGCGGGCATATTTTCCCCGGTATTGCAGTGGCTGATTATTTAAAACAGCAAGGCTGGCAAGTTAGCTGGATAGGCACACCTGATCGAATGGAAGCGAGCGTTGTACCTAAACACAATATAGATATTGATTTTATTAATGTTAAAGGTGTTCGTGGTAACGGATTAAAGCGTCTTATTAAAGCCCCATTCATGGTAATTAATGCAGTATTGCAGGCGCGTAAGGTATTGAAAAAACAGCGCCCTGATGTAGTACTTGCAATGGGCGGTTATGTTACGGGTCCAACGGGAATTGCCGCAAAAATTTTAGGCATTCCGCTGGTTATTCACGAGCAAAACGCTGTAGCGGGTATGAGCAATAAACTGTTAGCTAAGGTGGCTACACGTGTATTAGCGGCATTTCCAAGCGCTTTTACACAAGGCCAAGCTGAATTAGTTGGAAACCCAGTCCGCCAAAGCGTTATGAATATAGCCAAACGTGATGTATCAAGCCCTATTAATATTTTAGTAGTGGGCGGTTCGCTTGGTGCACAAGTGCTTAATCAAACATTACCAGAAGCATTTAAAGTACTAAATAATACAGCTCCAATAAGTATATGGCATCAAACAGGTAAGGGTCATTTACCCACTGTAGAAGCAGCTTATAAAGCGCATGGCTTTGTTGACGATAATACAAAAATAGCTGAATTTATTGATGATATGGACGCAGCCTATAGCTGGGCTGACATTGTAGTTTGCCGTGCTGGTGCGTTAACTGTTAGCGAAATTGCAGCAGCAGGTAAAATGGCCGTGTTTGTTCCGTTTCCACATGCCGTGGACGACCATCAAACAGCGAATGCACAATATTTAGTGATGGCTAATGGCGCATTATTAATGCCACAAGGTCAGTTTAATAAGCAATCAATTGTTGAACTATTAAGCCCTTATTTAGCCCAACCTTCATTAATTACTGAAATGGCGACTAATGCAAAAAAACAAGCCATTTTAGGTGCCACAGCAAGCGTAGCAACGCACTGTGAGCAAGTAACAAATAAGAGAAAATAAGTGAAAGAAACGTCAGTACAAGAAAAACACACGCGTCCGGCAATGCGTCGAATAGAAACCATTCATTTTATTGGTATTGGTGGAGCAGGCATGGGCGGTATTGCAGAAGTACTCGCTTTTGAAGGCTACCGTATTACCGGTTCTGACATTGCCCATAGCGCTATGACAGATCGTTTAATTAAAGCCGGTGCTGAGGTATTTATTGGCCATCACGAAAATAACGTGAAAGATGCCAATGTAGTGGTTGTTTCAAGTGCGATTGACGAAACAAATCCTGAGATTATTGCAGCAAAGGCAGCGAGAGTACCGGTGGTTCGCCGTGCAGAAATGCTTGCTGAACTAATGCGTTTTCGCCACGGTATAGCTATTGCGGGAACGCATGGTAAAACAACAACAACAAGCTTGATCGCTAGTATTTATGGGCAAGCAGGGCTCGATCCAACTTTTATTATCGGTGGCTTATTAAATAGCGCAGGCAGTAACGCAAAAGTAGGTAAAAGTGATTTTTTAATTGCCGAAGCTGATGAAAGCGACGCATCGTTTTTACACTTACAACCAATGGTATCGGTGATCACAAATATTGAAGAAGATCACATGGATACCTACGGCGGCAGTCTTGAAAAAATGAAAGACACGTATGTAGATTTCATTCATAACTTGCCGTTTTATGGTTTAGCCGTTGTATGTATTGATTCTGAGGTGGCTGCTGAGCTAATACCGCGTTTTGGTCGTCCAGTCATCACGTACGGCGAATCGAAGGATGCTGATTATCGCATGAGCGACTTTAGCCAATCAGCTAACACGTGCACATTTACAGTAACTAACAAGCAAGGCGAAAGTTTAACTGCCACGTTGAATATGCCTGGTCGACATAATGCACTTAATGCAACCGCTGCCATTGCGGTGGCAAAAGATCAAAACATTGCGAACCATGCAATTTTAGAAGCGCTGCAGAAGTTTGAAGGTATTGGTCGTCGTTTTCAGCACTATGGTGAATTTGAAAACGAGCGTGGCAATGTGATGTTGGTGGATGATTATGGACATCATCCTTCTGAAGTTGCAGCAACAATTGCAGCAGTACGTGAAGGTTGGCCTGATAAGCGTTTAGTTATGGTGTATCAACCACATAGATTTTCTCGCACACGCGACTTATACGAAGACTTTGTAAGAGTACTCGCTGATGTCGATCAGTTATTATTACTCGACGTGTATAGCGCTGGTGAAGAGCCAATTGTTGGCGCAGACAGCAAAAGCTTATGTCGTAGCCTTCGCCAGCGTGGTAAAGAGCCGCTACACGTAGCAACAAATGCAGAGCTTGCAGGTGTTTTGGCCGCAAATTTACAAAACAATGATTTAGTATTAACCCAAGGCGCTGGTAATATAGGTCAGTTAGTTAAAACATTAGCTGCAACGGGTATGTCGATAGAAAAACTTAAACAAGGTGAAGTATGACTCAGGTAAATACACAATTTGGTAAAGTAGCGGTACTGCTAGGTGGTAACTCAGCAGAACGTGAAGTGTCTTTACGATCGGGTCAGGCTGTTTTAAATGCGCTGCAAAATAGTGGTATTGATGCTATTGCATTTGACCCGCAAAATCGCTCTTTGTGGGAGCTAAAAGAATTAAATGTAGAGCGCGTTTTTATCGCTTTACATGGTCGTGGTGGCGAGGATGGTACAGTACAGGGCGCACTTGAATTTATGAACCTGCCTTACACGGGCAGTAATGTACTGGGTTCAGCGCTTGCTATGGATAAAGTACGTTGTAAACACTTATTTAAATCAGCAGGTTTAAGCACCGCACCTTATGCCGTAGTTGATGCTAAAAAAGGCTTTGACGCTGCAGCTATTATGGATGAGTTTAAAAAAGTAATGGTTAAGCCATCACATGAAGGCTCAAGCATAGGTATGGCGCAAGCGAGTACAGCACAAGAGCTTGAAGACGCATTAGCTAATGCATTTAAGTTTGATAACCAAGTGCTTGTAGAGCAGTGGATCACAGGGCGTGAATTTACAATTACAGTGCTTGGCGACGAAGTACAACCAGTCATTGAAATGACTACGCCAAATGGCTTCTACGATTACCAAGCTAAGTATCAATCAAATACAACGCTGTATCATTGCCCGGCAGATTTATCAGAGCAAGATACTAAGTACTTACAAGCTATATCGCTAGATGCATTTGATTTAGTAGGCGCAAGTGGTTGGGGTCGTGTTGATGCTATGCAAGACGAGCAAGGTAACTTTTATCTGCTTGAAGTAAATACAGTACCAGGCATGACTGAAAAGTCCTTAGTGCCAATGGCGGCAAAAGCGAATGGGGCAACGTTTGAACAATTAGTTGTTCGCATTTTAGAGCAAACGCTTTAATATGCATCCCCTTTTAGAAAAAGCTCAGCAATTAAAACAGCAACTTAACTTTAATTGGTCGCTGATTTTTGGAGTGAGTTTTTTTCTGGTTGTGGTTATTGGCCTAATACAAATAACCACAGGTGTTTCGGATTGGTTAGTTGAAAACAAAGATGCTCAAATTAAGCACCTTACAGTGCAAGGGCAGCCTAAATACACAGATGAAACGGCAATTATAAAAGCGATTAAAAAAGCCGATTTAAGTAGTTTTTTTGAACTTGATGTTAAGCACGTACAACAGTTAGTTCAAGACTTGCCTTGGGTTGCTACGGCTTCGGTACGTAAACAATGGCCTGATACTATACAAGTATATGTTGTTGAACATGAAGTTGTAGCCCACTGGAATAGCGACTTATTGCTTAATCAGAGTGGCCAAGCATTTCAAGCCAGCAGCGATAAGTTAGATGATGACTTACCGCAGTTATATGGCCCAGAAGGTAGCGAAGAAGAGGCGTGGGTTGCTTTTAAGCAATTTGATGAAATGCTAAAAGTTAATGGTTTAACATTAACAAGTTTGGCATTGTCGGAGCGCTTTTCGTGGCAACTATGGCTAGATAACGGAATACGCTTAAATTTAGGGCGTAAAGATAAAGCCAAGCGTGTACAACGTTTTATAGACGTTTACCCACGAATGGAACAACGTGCAGATGCACAAGTAGATACAATCGATTTACGGTATGATACCGGCCTTGCAGTAAGCTTTAAGCCAGTGCAAGAAGAACAATTACAAAATAAGAGTAAGGCATGACTAAGTCAGCAGAAAGAAACCTAGTAATAGGGTTAGACGTTGGCACCTCGAAAGTGGTTGCCACGGTAGGTGAAATCACCGCAGATAACAAGCTCAGCATTGTTGGTGTGGGCAGCCAAGTATCTCATGGTATGGATAAAGGCGGCGTTAACGATTTAAACTTAGTGTCTGAGTCTATTCGCCGAGCAATAGATGAAGCCGAGTTAATGGCTGATTGTCGTATTAGCTCTGTGTATTTGGGTATTTCTGGCAAACATATACAGTGTCAAAACGAAAGTGGTGTTGTCGCTATTAATAACACTGAAGTCACTGAAGAAGACATTGAAAATGTAATTCATATTGCGCGTTCTGTGCCTATTTCGGCAGAGCGTAAAATGCTGCATGCATTGCCGCAAGAATACAGTATCGACATGCAAGAGGGCATTAAAAACCCATTGGGCATGAGTGGTGTTCGTATGGAAGCGCGTGCACACATTATTACGTGCTCAAACGATATGGCAAAAAATATCGAGAAATGCGTAGAGCGCTGTGGTCTTGAAGTTGATCAGCTTATCTTTACTGCGTTAGCATCATGTTATTCTGTGCTTACGCCAGATGAAAAAGAGCTTGGTGTTGCAGTGCTTGATATTGGCGGCGGTACTATGGATATCACCATTTATATTAATGGTGCGCTTCGTCACTCTGCCGTTATACCTGTGGCTGGTAACCAAGTTACTGGTGATATTGCAAAAATATTTCGTACACCTATATCACATGCAGAGTCACTCAAAGTACAATACGCATGTGCTAGTAGCCAAATGGCTAGTAGTGAAGACACGATTGAAGTACCTAGTGTAGGCGGGCGACCAGCAAGATTGATGTCGCGCCATACATTATCTGAGGTGGTAGAGCCTCGTTTTAGAGAATTATTTGAACTTGCGATGGAAGAAATTCGTCGTTCAGGCTTAGAAGACCAAATTGCGGCAGGTCTCGTTATTACAGGCGGAACTGCTAAAATGACTGGCGCGATGGAAGTGGCAGAAGACATCTTCCAAATGCCAGTAAGAATAGGCAAACCAATCGGGATGGTTGGTTTGACAGATTACGTAGACGATCCTTCGTACGCAACCGCTGTTGGTTTGTTACAATACGGACGTACCATGCAATCGATGAATGCACAAAAGTCGAAAGCAGAGGGTAACAATAATTGGTGGAACCGCATTACTAAATGGTTCCAAGGCGAGTTTTAAGACTCAAGTCGGAGAGTAAACATGTTTGATATAATGGAACAACACAGCGAAGAAGCTGTAATAAAAGTAATCGGCGTGGGCGGTGGTGGCGGTAACGCTGTTGAGCACATGGTAAAACAACAAATAGAAGGCGTGCGTTTTATAGCCGCTAATACGGATGCGCAAGCATTACGTAACTCTGCTGCCGATATTACAGTTCAACTAGGCACGCAAATAACCTCTGGGTTAGGTGCGGGCGCAAACCCTGAAGTAGGTCGTAAGTCGGCTGAAGAAGATGCAGATACAATTCGTGCCAGCCTTGAAGGCGCCGATATGGTATTTATTGCAGCAGGTATGGGCGGTGGTACAGGTACTGGTGCAGCACCGGTAGTTGCTAAAATTGCTAAAGAACTCGGTATTTTAACCGTTGCAGTTGTAACACGTCCTTTTGATTTTGAAGGTAAAAAACGTGCAGCAGCCGCTGAACAAGGCATTAATGAATTGTCAGAAATTGTAGACTCACTTATTACAATTCCGAACAATAAATTGCTTAAAGTTTTAGGAAAAGGGACTACACTTCTAGATGCCTTCGCTAAAGCTAATGACGTATTATTTGGCGCGGTACAAGGTATAGCTGAGCTAATTACACGTTCTGGTCTAATTAACGTGGATTTCGCCGATGTTAGAACCGTAATGTCAGCAATGGGTACAGCCATGATGGGAACGGCGTCTGCGTCAGGTCCTGATCGTGCACAAGAAGCTGCAGAAGCGGCTATCTCAAGCCCACTACTAGAAGATGTTGATTTAACCGGTGCTAAAGGTATCTTAGTTAATATCACCGCTGGTATGGACATTGCGATTGAAGAATTTGAAATTGTTGGTAACCACGTTAAAGCACTTGCGTCAGAAAACGCAACGGTTGTTGTAGGTGCGGTAATCGACCCAGAAATGACTGATGAGCTACGTGTAACGGTTGTTGCAACTGGTTTAGGCGGCGATCGTCGTCCACAGTTTGGTATTGTTGATAACGGCTTTAAAAAAGCGTCAGGTTCTGATGTTGCAAGCACATCAAACCAAACGAGCAGTATGTACGTACCAAGCTTTGCAAGCCAAGATACAAACACTGAAGAAAACACTGCTAAAGAGCAAGCGCAAAGCAAAGAAAAAGCGCCTTCAACTAGTTCGAGCAGTGCAAGTTCTTCAGCGCAAAACAGTAAAAAAGTGGATAAATCAGAAGGTGGTGATTATTTTGATATCCCCGCTTTTTTACGTAAGCAGGCTGATTAACATTAAGTAATGCTTTTGTTTGAAATATGTACGAATATTGAAAGGCAAAAGGATTTATGTTAAACTCCGCCACATAACTGTAACTGATTTAAAAGTGAGCATACCTATGATTAAACAGCGTACGATTGCAGAAGTAGTCAAAGCCATAGGAATTGGACTTCATAAAGGTGAGAAGGTCACAATAACTCTCCGACCTGCGAGCGCAAATACTGGGATTGTATTTCGTCGTGTCGACCTTGATCCGGTTGTTGATTTTGAAACAACACCTGAAGCCGTTGGTGATACGCAGTTGTGTACCTGTTTAATTAACAAAGATGGTGTTCGCTTATCGACTACTGAGCATCTTATTGCAGCTGTTGCTGCAATGGGCATTGATAATCTAATTGTAGAATTAGACAGCTCAGAAGTGCCGATTATGGATGGTAGTGCATTACCATTCATATATTTGCTACAAAAAGGCGGAATTGAAGAGCAAAACGTTGCTAAACGCTTTATTCGTATTAAAGAAAAAGTACGCATTGAAGAAGATGGTAAGTGGGCCGAAGTTGAACCATATGATGGTTTTCATATCGACTTTGAGATCGCATTTAACCACCCAGCTATCAATGAAAGTCGCCAACGTATTGGGTTGGATATAACAACGCAAAGCTTTATTGAAGAAATTAGCCGCGCGCGTACTTTTGGATTTATGAAAGACATTGAATACATGCATGCTAACAACCTAGCGCTAGGTGGTAGCATGGATAGTGCAGTAGTACTTGATGAGTTCAAAGTGTTAAATCCTAACGGTTTACGTTATAGCGATGAGTTTGTTAAGCACAAGATATTAGACTGTGTTGGTGACATGTTTATGACAGGCCATAACCTTTTAGGTAAGGTAACTGCATTTAAATCAGGTCATGATTTAAATAATAAATTACTTCGTAAAATTATGGCTACAGAGTCAGCATGGGAGTGGGCAACATTTGAAACGCCTGTGACGATGCCTGCACCCGGTCTTGAGTTAGCCCACGCTTAAAAAGTGTTATAGCGAAGCTCCAAACAGTTATAAAAAATGACGCTAATTAGCGTCATTTTTTTTGCGTGAAATTTAATAGCTCTATACTTTATTATAACTCCAAAAGAGCTTGTAGCTGGTTTAAACTAGTTACAGTATAAGTTGGCTTTATTCCATCGGCTAGTTGCTCACCAGGGTGCTGTAACCAGCAAGTATCAATACCTACATTGTTACCGCCAAGTATGTCACTTGCAGCAGTATCACCTACCATAAGTATTTCGCTTTTATCTGGGTTACCCATTAGCTCAAATGTGTGCTCAAAAATAGCTTTATTCGGTTTTGCTATACCTACAAGTTCAGATATAACTAACCATTCAAACATATCTTTTAAGCCAGTGTGCTCAAGGCGTACGGTTTGTAATCGCGCAAATCCATTAGTAATAATACCTAACTTAGCATTTGGCTTAAGCTTATTTAAAAGCTCAATCGCACCAGGTAATGGCTCGCAAATTTGTGCCATAGCATCTAAAAATGCATCGTTTAGCTCTTTTGCTGGCACATTTAGTTTTGCAGCCCATTCATTAAAACGCGTTACTTGTAAGTAATCAGCAGTTATAGAACCGTTTTGATAATCCACCCACAGTTGCTTATTGGTCTTTTGATAATGAATATAATCGTCTTGGCTAAAATTGACACCATAAGCTTTAAACATGCGAGTCATGCCCGCTAAAATATCAAACCTAAATAAGGTCTCGTCTGCATCAAACAATACATAATTGTATTTCATTAAACTTCCTGAATTAATTTGTTTGGCTGTAAAGCTCTGCGTGTAGAAAAGGTGACATTGCTAAAGTAAGTGCTTGTGTGTAAGTGCTTTCGCGCGTGGCATGATTGTTTGTAAGTAGACCAATAGCGCCCCCTTTTTGCTTAACGTTGGTGGTATTAAATGCTTTATCCATTACATCACCAAGCTCTTCTCCTTTGAGTAATGCGTTATAGAGAACTTGGGGGAGGGGAAGATTGCTGCTGCGTCCTACAACTTGATTTAAGGCGTTATCAATAACAACATAAGCAAATGTTGCAGGCCCATAGCTAAATTGCTCTGCACCGCCCTCCATGGCTACATAATAGTCAGCCTGATGGTGAGTTTTACAGTAATCTACTCGATTTTGAGCGCCAATTCGGGTTTCGTCTTCACCAATAGGTTGATCAGGAACATTAGAAGGGGCGTTAACACCCTCACAATTAATAATATGATCTGGAAAATACAGGGTAAAAATATGCTTAGCTGCATTTATTTTTACAGGATTTTTAGAACCGACAATAATTTTTAATTGTTGTGGCATGCTGATCTCACCTTGAGCAAAATCAGCAGTGTACGTGAGTTAGCTTTAACAAAAAAGAGCAATACGACTAACTTAATGTTAAATAGGCAAATCAAGCGGGGCTAAGTTTTCAAGTGCACGCTTTTTCAAAATAATATCTTTAATTAGTGGAGTGAGTACAAGCTCCATAGCTAAACCCATTTTACCGCCGGGTACGACAAGCGTGTTAATACGTGACATAAAACTGCCTTCGATCATGCGTAAATAGTAAGGAAAATCAACATCTTCAATACCCCTAAAGCGGATAACAACAAAGCTTTCATCAAGCGATGGAATGTCTTTTGCGCTAAACGGATTTGAGGTATCAACAGTCGGCACTCGTTGAAAATTAATATGGGTGCGAGAAAACTGCGGGGTAATATGATTTATATAATCATCCATACTGCGAACAATAGAGCCCATAACGGCTTCGCGAGAATGTCCGCGCTCTGAGGTGTCACGTATTAGTTTTTGTATCCACTCCAGGTTAATAATAGGCACCATGCCTATTAATAAATCAACATGCTTTGCCACATCTACATCTTGATCAACTACGCCACCGTGCAGCCCTTCATAAAACAAAATATCGGTATTGTGATCAAGATCTTGCCAAGGAGTAAAAGTGCCAGGTAATTGATTGTAAGGTACTGCTTCATCAAAAGTATGTAAGTAACGTCGCAGCTTACCTTGACCTGTTTCACTATAGTTTTCAAACAATGCTTTTAATGCGCCAAAGTCATTGGCCTCTCGACCAAAATAACTAATATGTTTACTTTCTTGTTGTGCTTCTCGTACTTTTTTATCCATTTCGGGGCGAGTGTAACGATGAAAGCTATCTCCTTCGACGAAAGCCGCTTGAATATTAAGGCTACGGAAAATATGTTTAATTGCATTCGTTGTCGTTGTTGTACCTGCACCAGACGAACCCGTAATTGCAATAATAGGATTTTTAGCTGACATGTTAATTCTCTTTTTTAGGACCCGATTTTATAACCAGACTAAACTTAACATTATTTTAAGTCGTTTGGGTATCTTAAGAGTTGACTGATTTAGGTCAAGTGACGCCATCAGCAAATAACGTTATCATGAGGTGCTTAAAATTAAAACGAGAGAAAGCATGAAACTTATTAAACCATTACTTGGATTATTCTATATAGCAGCGCT
This sequence comes from Pseudoalteromonas sp. TP27, assembly GCF_056470645.1. Classification (NCBI taxonomy): domain Bacteria; kingdom Pseudomonadati; phylum Pseudomonadota; class Gammaproteobacteria; order Alteromonadales; family Pseudoalteromonadaceae; genus Pseudoalteromonas; species Pseudoalteromonas sp. TP27. Next base: position 114,330 of record NZ_JARDAK010000012.1, read on the forward strand.
GAGCCCAATTGTGGTGCAGGCTAGCATGCCAAAAAGCCAAGTATTACTTGCTGATTTAAATACGCCTTATGGGGTACAAGTTAGTATAGTGAGTGATAAAAACAGTTATAACAACCAGCCGCACTTAACAAGTACAGGTTTATACTTTACTCATGAAATGATTACTGATGGGCAAAGCCAAACCGATATTGCTTATTATGACTTAACATCAAAGCAAGTTACCAATATAAGCAATTCTCCTGTAAGCGAATATTCACCAACGGTTATGCCAAGTGGTGATGCACTATCAGCGATTGTGGTTGAAGAGGACGGCAAGCAAAAGTTATGGCAATACCCACTTAACAGTGAAAACGCACCTAGCCGTATTTTTGATTGGATTGAACCTGTTGGATACCATGCTTGGGGTGTTCAAAATGATTTAGTAATGTTTATTTTGGGCCAGCCACATACTCTGCAATATACTTCTGTACAAGCTGCTAAAGGGCAAGTGGTTGCAAATAATATTGGCCGTACGCTTATTTATAATAGCTCAACAGCAACATTTTTATTTAGTTACACTAAAAACGATCAACATATTTTAGCGAGTTTTAATCCAAAAAATAAACAAGTTGAAGACCTACTAAGGTTACCTGTTCAAGTTCAAGATTTTATTTTGAAAGATGACGTGACTATCGCTTATGCTATTAAAAATCGTGTTTATCAGCGTAATCTCGATGGAAGCAACGAAGTATCACAATGGCTTGATTTAAGCACCTACTGCGAAACAAATATAACAAGAATGAGCTACAACAATGAAAAGCTCGCTTTTGTATGTGATATAAATAAGTAAAGTAGACAAATAAATTCAGATTTTATTGTGTGTATACGTTAATCTAACGCGTAAATTTAACTAATAGGGATTACACGTGGCTTATAGTGCAGACGAGCTGACAGAGCAGCTTATTAAATTACAATGCAGAAGTAATTTTAAAATTAAAAACATTGCAGAGTACATGTTAGTAAACTCTAAAGAAGCATTTTATACTCACAGCGAAAGCGGCAAGGGTAAAATAGTTATTCGCCCGGCATTTGAAGTGTTTAGCGATGATTTTAGTGATATTGATGGCGTAACACGTGCTCAAGGGTATTTTCATAGCAGCGAGATGACACGCTTTCCTACGCGTGTTTTTAAAAGCGCTCAACCTATTCACTATGGTGTGGCATTTAAAATAAATTCTGAGCAAGCTGCAAAAGACTTTATAGCCAAACTTACAATGATTATTGGTAACTAATAAAGTAAAAAATAAACAAAGCAAAACGTAAAAAGCCGCTGAATTTATATTCAGCGGCTTTTGTATTTTTATAGTTTAATGAATCTAAGAATTACTTACTTTTTAAGAAGCTATTAACCGATTCAAGTTCACGTGTTTTAAGCGCAATACAATCGTTTGTGCTTTCTTCAAGCTTGCTTAATGTACGGGTGTAACCTTCTACATCGGCTACTTTTTCGTTAAAAAAGGCTTTTGTTTTAGCTAGGCTTTCTGCATTACAGCTTGCAGTTGTAAAGTACGGTAAGTTAGGAATAAAGAACGGCGGTAAGCTTGCGGTTACTTTATCGTAGTTACTGTAAACCCAATCAATAAATAACGCTTGGCGCTCGTCGGTGTAACTTTGACCAGATAAAATAGTGCGCATATCAGAGGCCGTTACTTCATCCGTTAAGCTATAAGCGAGTACTGCTTTTTGTAACTCAGGTTTACCAAAAAAGCCCATTGCAGCAAGCATGTTAGTGCGTACTTGTGGATCTTTAGTCGTTTTAAACGTAGTCATGAATTGATCAAGCAGTGCTTTATCACCATGATAAGCGGCAAGTGTTAAGTATGTGCCTGCTAAGTAAGGGTCTACTTGTTGTGGATCATTTAAATAAGCTTGTGTTTGTTCTTTTGCTTTTTTGATTACGTTTTGATCTTCACCATCAAAACCTAAGCGTGACACAACGGCCGCACGAAGTTGTGCAATAGCACCGTCTTCTCCAGCTTTAGCTTCTAGTCCATATTTTTTAGCCGCAGGTGTTACCGCATTACGAATAAATTCAGGCCATAAATCTTTATTGCTATCGTCTTTAAAAGTACGTTGTTGTGATACTAAGTAACCAAGTGCGGTATTTGCTACGCGAGGGTGGCTATCGCTTACGAATACTTCAAGTGTTTGCATTAATTTAGCCGCAGATATAACTCCTGCATCAAGTAGTGCATCAGTAGCTGATAATAACGCTAAGCGTTCACGGTCGCTAAGTACACTAGGCGCCTTTTTAACAAGCGCGCTAAATTGTGCATCATCCATTACCCAGCGGTAGTAGCCTAGCGCCCCCTGATCCGGGTAAATCCACTCTGGTTCAAAGTCTAAATCTAGCGTTTGGCTTTGTTTATTAAGTAATACGTTTGCTGTTTTTACTTTATCGCCAGCACCATATTTAATTGCAACTGGTACATTCCATAACTGCTCTGGCGCATCTACACCAGCGTTTACAAAGCGGCTTTGTGAAATTGTTACTTTACTGCCTTGCTGAGCTACTTTAACTAGCGGGAAAGAAGACTGTTCAATAAACGATTTTAAAACACTCGCAACATCTTTATTTGATGCTTTACCAAGTGCTTCCCACAAATCTGCCGCTTCAGCATTTTTATACGAAAATTCTTTTAAGTAGCTTTGAATACCTTTTTGGAATGCGTCTTCGCCAATCCAGTTTTCAACCATAGCAAGCACTGAGCTTCCTTTGCTGTAAGCAAGGCCTAAACCGTCCATAATGTCAGCTACGGTTTTAATTGGTTTACGAATAGGCTTAGTGCTTAAACGTGCATCAAGTGCCATTACGTTGTTTTGTGGTAAGTCTAAGTGCGATTCAAACTCAGGGTTAAGCTGCTTAGTGATTTTTGCAGCCATCCAGCTAGCAAACGCTTCGTTTAACCATAAGTCGTTCCACCATTTCATGGTTACTAAGTTACCGTACCATTGGTGAGCCAGTTCGTGGGCAATAATAGATACATTACGCTGTTTTTTACTGCGTGTTGCGGCAGCTAAATCAACCAATAAAATATCTTCTCTGTAGGTTACTAAGCCTGAGTTTTCCATTGCGCCGAATGGAAACTCTGGCACTGCTACTGAGTCTAATTTTTTGTAAACGTAAGGAATACCAAAATACGCTTCAAGTGCGCCCAGTACTTTTGGCATGTTTTCTTTTGCGTATTGGGCTAAGTGAATTTTACCTTGAGGAGTAATTACACGACCAGGAATTGGCATGCCTTTAATTTCTAATTCTTCAAACGGGCCAACAGCCATTGCTACTAGGTATGAAGGGATTGGCGGCGTTTTATCAAAATAGTGTGTAGTCATATCGCCATTAACTGTTGTTTTTAGCTCTGGCGTATTTGAATATACTTTTTGTGATGTAGGCGCAGTGATTGTTAACTGAAATGGAATTTTGTAACTTGGCTCGTCAAAAACAGGAAAGGCACGGCGTGCATCACTCATTTCAAATTGAGTGAATAAGTAAGGTGTGCCTTGATCTAATGTTTTGTATAAACCAACACTTTGACGGTTATATGGCGCTGAAAAATCAACTTTAAGTGTGTATTTACCCGGTTGAATTTGCTCATCACAACTAAATTTAACTTTGCCCGTTTTAAGCATTTCGTCGTTTAAATCACAGTTTTCTTCACCAAGCAGTTGCGCCATTTTAACAGCGTAAGCTACGCCATTTAACTCAATGTATTTTGTTGGTTTTAGTACTTCTAGGGAAATCTCTGTCATCCCTGTAAATGTATCTTGGCTAGGGTCGAGTGTTAACGACACCTGTTGTGAACTTGGTTTTGCGAGTTTTTCAATAACGAATTCGTTAGCGTTTGCAGCACCCATTGCCAAAGCAACGCTCACTGTTAAGAGGCTTTTAAGAAACATAGTGATCCCTAGATTGTTGTTGTTAGAAACGACCCTAAATAGGCTTTTTTATGCTCATATAATTAGGGGTCAGATATCCTAACAGTTTTTTTAAATAGAGTAATTGATTATAACGGTGACTTTAAGGGGAAATAGTAACAAAGTTTGTCAGTGGCTTTCGCGTGCTATAAAGCGTTGCCAATGCAAGTGTGAGTTAATAATACGTATTTGTTGGACAACGGTATTTAATAAGTGGGTATCGTTAAATACATCGTGTGGATACTCGTTAAAACCCATCAAGTAATTAAATGCGTCTTTAGAGTTGGCTTGTAGGGCGTATATACGAACTTGTTGTTCAAAGTTAAGACGAAGACTGCTTATTGCTGTTTTCATACCAAGTTGATCAACGTTTGGTATATCACATTTTTGCAGATAACCGGCTCGCTCACCTTCCCCTGAAAACCAAATACGGACTTTTTCACTATATCTGCCAGTTTTAGCGGGTAAGTCGAACATTAATCTGTGTTGATTTTTTGATTTTATAAACGCTATATATTCATTAAATCCAGCATTTATAAGTGCCTGATGTACAGGGACTAAACGAGGTTTTATTTTACCGTGGGTATGAAAATTAAAACATAATACATTTTTTTCAAAAGACAGATCATCAAGCGTTAAGTAACCAACCTCATCGCTATAAGCACCACTGTAATATGCAATTAACGGAAGCCAAAAATGCCAGTGTTTTGGTTGCTCTCGTGCAACTTTAAAATCACCGTATATATATCCATTATAAAGAGTGTGCAGTTCCATGGCTGAAAAGGGCCGGCGACCAAGATGGGTTTTCAACGTAATACCTTGAAAATAATGATGTGTTTTATTTTATACCCAACTAGCAGTAGATGCTAGTCGGGTTTTATCCGCTTTTAAAGTAAAGCGTATAAAGTATTATTCACTTAATGCGCGAGCTAAACCTGTAGGTTCAATTTCTGCACATACTTGGTCGTCATTCCAATTTATGCCAACAAGTGCGTTATCTTCGTTTAAGTCTTCAACCCATGCATCTAAAAACTCATCTAGGTTTATTTCTACTGGGCTGTAATCTTTCCACTCTTCTTTACACTGTGCTTTAGCTGCTGCTTCACTTTCCCACAGCAGTAACACGTCAGTTTCGTCAAATTGGTTAGAATCGCACACTACAAAGCCATTATCTTCTGCACCAAGTGCCCAAATTACTTCGCTAACACGTACTTTTTCTACGAAGCTAACTAGTTGTGATTCAATTTCGATATCGCTCATGTGTTTACCCTTTTAAATTAGTGACGAGGATTAGTGTCTATTGCTGCTTGACGCTCACCATATTGCTTATGAAAAGCAACAAGCTCTGAATACTGACTAAAGTCAGCTAATTCACGAAAGCAAATCCAATCAAGCAGGCAGTATAAACTGATGTTGAGGTATTCACAGCTTTTAAATTCTTCATCGCTTAAATGGGTATTTAAAAAGCTTAATGTTTGTTCAATACGTTCGTTTTGCAGGTTAAAAAATAATTTATCGCTTTTGGTGTCAAACCCAGAGCGTTTACATAACACCATTTCAACTAGCGAATCGTTACAGGCATTTATAGTCGTAAGTAAGTGCTCTTGAGGCCAAGTCAGTTTTGATTGACCTGTTTTTTCAAGTAAATAACGTAATATAGAATTAGAGTCACTAAGTGTTAAGTCGCCATCTATCAAAATCGGGATTTTTCGGGCTGGGTTTTTACTGGCCATGGTAGGGCGGTCTTGATCAGAAAATATGTCTAAACTTACAAGTTCTAGCTTGCAGTCGTTTTCTTGCGCCCAAATTCTAATTCGACGTACGTAAGGTGAAGGTACAGAACCAATTAATTGCATAATTACTCCATAAAAAAGCCGCATAAGCGGCTTTTATAAAATGTTACTTACAGTACAGTTAAATTTATTCTGAACGGCTAGTAACTTCAAGTAAATGATAACCAAATTGAGTTTGCACAGGGCCTTGAACTTGGTTAATTGGCGCAGAAAACACAACTTTATCAAACTCTGGAACCATCATACCAGGGCCAAACTCACCAAGAGCACCGCCATCTTGACCCGATGGACAATTAGAATGTGCTTTTGCTAATTCAGCAAAGTCTTCGCCTTGCTCAATTTTTGTTTTTAAGTCTAAGCATTGTGCTTCACTGTCTACAAGTATATGTCGTGCGCTTGCTACTGTCATAAAATCTCCCAAATATAGTGTGGTGTTTTTTTAACCGAATTAAAATGTCATTCTAGTTAGTTTCAACTAATTGTACCAGTATAAACTTATTTTTCAGAAAGCGCAGTTTCAATTGCAGTAATCATTTGCTCTGAATTAGGCGCTACTTTACTGTTAAATCGTAAAACTGTTTTACGATCAGCAGACACTAAGTATTTATAAAAGTTCCAATTTGGAGAACTAGTTTGCTCGTTCAAATATTTAAAAATTGGGTTTGCTTCATTCCCACGAACTTCGCTTGTGGCAAACATGGGAAAAGTTACGCCATAATTAACAAAGCATATTTTTGCAGTTTCTTTTTCACTATCTTCTTCTTGAAAAAAATCATCAGAAGGGAACCCCAATACTACTAAACCTTGGTTTTTGTATTGTTGATATAACGCTTCAAGACCTTTAAATTGAGGCGTAAAGCCACAATTACTCGCCGTGTTTACTATTAATAAAGGTTTATTTTTGAATTTGCACAAGTTAATAGATTCTTTTGAACGAAGCTTTCGTATATCTACATTAGTAAAATCTTGGCAGTCTTGGGCAGAGGTTTGGTTAATAGTTGATGATGTTTCAGCTTGGAGTGGGGCATTAATAAATAAAGCCGTTAATCCTATTATAATTTTTTTTAGCATTACATTACCTAAACTTTACGATTGTTTGATTGGATAATCATACGCTAATATGGAACAAATTGATCAACCTTCTAATGACCTATGACAACGCGTTTAGCAACTATCGATGACCTTAATAAAATTGTAGCCATTTATAACGAAACCATTGCAGGGCGAATGGTCACTGCAGATACCGAAGAGGTAACCGTTGACGAAAAGCGTGATTGGTTTAATAGCCATAACGATAAAAGGCCTATTTACGTTTACTGTGAAAATAACCAAGTACTTGCTTGGGTAAGTTATAAATCGTTTTATGGGCGCCCAGCTTACGACGGCACAGTAGAAATGAGCATTTACATTACCAGTAAAGCGCAAGGTAAAGGGCTTGGTAAAAAGCTAATGATATTTGCTCAAACACAAGCTAAGCAATTAAATATTAAAGTATTACTCGGCTTTATTTTTAGTCATAACTTACCGAGTGTTAAATTGTTTAAGCATTTTGATTTTGCAATATGGGGTGAGTTGCCAAGCGTTGCCATAATGGATGATAAGGCGTATAGCCTTACTATTTTTGGAAAACATCTGGAATAAACTATTTTTCATAATGTTGTAATATTTTATTTTACAAAATAAGACGAAGGGTTTATGCCAATTAAATAAAAATAGTCTACGCTATTAACATATTAAGTTTATTAATTTGAAGTGTAGCTTGATGATTCGAAAAATATTAATTGTTGATAGTAGCAGTGTCATCGCAATGCGTGTGAAAGTGCTTTTAGAATTAATAGGATGTGAAGTCGAATTAATTCATTTCAGCATGCTAGACATGTATACCAATATAGGCGACTACGACTTAGTTGTTGTTTCCCATGGTGTGCCTGTTGAGCCAATAAAACCACTTGTTAGTGAAATAGCACAAGAGCGTTTTATGCTGCTTGCTCCAAAAGCACAAAGCGGTGAGCAACTAACAGCATTTAGTGAATTAAATCACATTGCGCCTAACGCAACCGTGATCTACCCGTTTTTTTCTAATAAAGAAATTACTTCTCTTTTAGAGAGTCTTTTAGAGCTAGGCTCTAATCATATTTTACAATTACCGACAATATTACTCGTCGATCATGTTCCTGAGCGCCTCGAAAAAATGAAAAATAGCTTGCTCGGTGCTCATATCGAGACCCATACAGCAACCACCTCTGCAGAAGCTTTAGAAATTACGAAAGAAAAGCAAATCGATATACTGATAAGTGATTTTGTTTTAGATGATGGAACCGGTTTAGAAATTTTTTCAAACTTAAAAATAATGCAACCACATTGCCGTTGCTTATTATTTACCTCACGCCCTGATCAAGTCTCAATGATTGACGCAATTCGCCAAGGTGTAGAAGACGTACTTATTAAGCCATTGAACGACAGCTCATTATTACAATCAATACATAAACTGTGGCAAACAGAGTTATTAAAACGTCATAACGCAGAGCTTGTAGAAAGGCTACAAGATACGGTTGATGCTCTAATCGAAAAAGACAGCCTACTTCAGGTTATTTATAAGCATACGCCCGATGCAATTATGTTGTTTGAGAAATGCGGTAGAGTGATAGAAGCTAATGATGCTTGTTTAAAACTATTTAACTTACCGTTTAACGAACTCGAGGGTAAATCAGTATTTAACTTTTTAGATGATGATTCAACGCTAGGCATTAAAGATAAAATTTCGACACTAAACAGCAATCGCCAATTTAGCTGCGACTTACGTTTATCTAAAACAGCAGGGGGCTATATACCGCTAGTGGGATCTTTTAATGAGATAGATCATCACGGAGAAATAGCACTTGCCGTAATATTTAAAAATGTAACCCATCTCAAGCAAAAAGAAGATTTACTACTTGAAGCAAAAGATATCCTTGAAGAGCAAGTTAGAGCACGTACTTCACAGCTTGAACATGCAAAAAATATTGCTGAAGCTGCAAATTTAAGTAAATCAGAATTTTTAGCAAATATGTCGCATGAACTTCGCACGCCTATGCACTCAATTTTAAGCTTTTCTCGTTTTGGTCTAAGTAAATTAGATGCTGGAGATTTTGCAAAAGAAAAACTCATAAAATATTTATCTCGTATAGAGAGTAGTGGCGAGCGTTTACTGTCATTACTGAATAATTTACTCGATCTATCTAAGTTAGATGTGGGTAAGTTTCCATTTAATCCTCGTCCGTATAATTTAGCGAACATTATTAAAACAAGTATTGATGATGTATCTGGTACGGCAATGGAGAAAGAAATTGAGATTGTATTTACCGAGCAGCCGCTACCTGTAATTTCGCAGTGTGATGAAGAGCAAATAAACCAGTTACTTCGAAACGTATTAGGTAATGCACTCAAATTTAGTGAACCAAAAAGTAAAATACAGATAAATTTAGGGTCAGATAGTCGATTTGCTACCATAGAGGTTACCGATAGTGGGGTCGGCATCCCAGAAGATGAGCTGGAGCATATTTTTACTAAGTTTGTACAAAGCAGTAAAACAAATAGCGGTGCCGGTGGTACAGGATTGGGTCTTGCATTGTGTAGAGAGTTTGTATCTTTACACCAAGGAGAGATCACTGCGCACAATAACGAAAATGGTGGCGCGACTATATCCATACAAGTGCCATTAGAAATAAATCTAGATGAGCATTTGGCTGAAGAGCAATTAATACAACACAGTAATTAATTTTTTTTTGGTAAGCCAAGTAACTTTTTTAAGAATTTGAATGGAAGATAGATTATGGCTTTAACTAAAGTACTTGCCGTTGATGACGAACCCTTTAATCTTGAAATTATTGAAGAGATTTTAGAGGAACTCGATTTTGAATTACAAGTAGCAACGAGTGGTCCTGAGTGTTTAAACATGGTTGAAGGCTATATGCCTCAGGTTATATTACTTGATGTAAGTATGCCGCAAATGAATGGCTATGAAGTATGTAAGGCCCTTAAAGCAAACCCAAATACTGCACATATTATTGTTATGTTTGTATCTGCTCGAGGCACAGTTGAAGAGCGTATGGAAGGCTACTCGGTTGGTGCAGAAGATTATATTGTAAAACCTTTTGGCCATGATGAACTTAAGTCAAAGCTTAAAAATTTAAACCAAGTACTCGTTGAAAAGCAAAGTCTTGAAAAACAAGTTGAAGATGCTACATCAACTGCATTTAATGCAATGGCTAATAGTAGTGAAATGGGGAAAATAGTTAACTACGTCGAAAATATAGGTTTTATTAACGACCCTCAAGAACTAGGTAAAGCGCTTATAGATTGTCTGCAGTCTTTCGATTTACAAAGTAATATTGAGTTTAGAGATAATGATCAAATAAGCCACTTTGCATTAAATGGCGTGTGTTCACCTATTGTGGTGGAGTTATTTGAGATGCTTAAAAACAAAGGGCGCTTACATGAATTTTCGCACCGAATTTTAGTTAACTATGAATTGATCAGCTTACTTATTTTAAATATGCCAGATCACGACCCAGACAAACATGGGCGTATCCGTGACCATGTATGTTTTATTGTCAGTGTTACCGAGCAGCAGCTACGCGCCATAGTGACTAAGAAAATGCTTGAATCACAACACGCAAAACTTAATGCCGTAGCAAGTACAGTTCATAGTAAGTTTAATGGCTTAATTAGCTTATTGAATGACAATCGTCAAAACAACGAAAAAGTTTTTAAACAGTTACAAGAAGATCTCGCAGAACGTATCCCAACAATGGGATTAGATGAAGATCAGGAGGTGTTTATTTATAAAAAAATAGATGAAACTATCCAAAAATCAGTAGTAAGAGAGGAGTCTGTTAAACAAGTGAAAGCAGCCTTTACAGAAATAGAGCAAGATCTATCGTTACTTTTGAAAAGTTAAATATATTTAATTAAATAATGTTACTTCAAAGGCTTATACCAATCGCATTATGCGTCTCTGGGTAAGCCTTTTTCTACAATTCTGATTAACCTAGCCGTTTTACGAATTTGTATTCGTTGTTTATCGTTTTGTTGAGCAAGCGCCCATTCAATATGTTCTAACACAAGCTCGCTGCATATTTGGCTTTTATCTTGTAATGCATGAATAATAGTCGGGCTAAACTCTGCATTACCTAAACCGACTGCTATATTACGTAACCAACGTTCGTGACCTATGCGGCGAATAGGGCTGCCTTCGGTATTTTTTAAAAATGTAGGCTCATCCCAAGCAAATAGCTCAAGTAAATCTTTATTTTTTAATTGAGTACGGGGATGAAAGTCATTTTCATCCGTTATTTGTCCATAACGATTCCAAGGGCATACCAACTGGCAATCATCACAACCATAAATACGGTTGCCTAATAAAGTTCGGTACTGCTCTGGAATAGGACCTTGGTGCTCTATTGTTAAGTACGATATACATTTACGCGCATCAACAACATAAGGCTCTACAATTGCACCTGTTGGGCAAAGAGTAATACAAGCAACACATTTTCCGCAGCCTTCAAAGGTATTCTCTGCGTCTATTGGTAGCGGTAAATCAATAAATAGCTCGCCTAAAAAAAACCACGATCCTGCTTCTTGATTAATTAATAACGAATGCTTACCACGCCACCCTAAACCGGCTTTTTCGGCGAGTTGACGCTCAAATACCGGGGCTGAATCAACAAAGGGTCTAAAGCCATACTCGCCAATTTCTAGCTCTATTTTTTGGCCGAGTTTTTTTAATCGATTACGCATTAATTTATGGTAATCACGACCGAGTGCGTAGCGGCTTATGTATGCTTTTTCTTTATTTTTTAAGGTTCTTGCAAAGCCAGCATCGGGAGGGAGATAATTCATTTTTACGGATATAACACGCTGTGTACCAGGTACTAATTCAGCAGGGCGAGCGCGTTTCATGCCATGCGCAGCCATATAATCCATCGAGCCGTGATAGCCTGCATCAAGCCAGCGTTGTAGTTGGACTTCGTGCTTAGATAGATCAATATCAGTAATACCTACTTCGCTAAAGCCAAGCTCTTGCCCCCAGGTTTTTATTTGCAGGGCTAATTTTTCATAGTCTGGGGTAGGGTTGCTCACACGCTTTACACACTTAAATTAATAGCTGCGTAATTTACCATATTTCTATAAGCCCGAAAACGCTTCTTAGTGTACAAAGCGTTTTAACTGTTGTTGAGTTTGTATACTTAGCTGCTGGGATTGTTGGCAATCACTAAGGGCGGTATCTATTTGCTGTTTAGCGTGCTCACCTAGCGCTACAATTTGTTCTACCGATTGGTGAGTATGGGTTTGAGTATCCTCGAGCATATGCACCGCATTGGCTATTTGTTGTAACTGCTGTTGGTTGTGCTCAAATTCACTCAGCATTTTAGTAAAACCCTCGGAGGTGGCGCTAATTGAGCTTTGTGCATTATTAGAGTGAGTCATTAATTGCTCTGACTCTTCATTTGTTTCGTTCACCAAATCATTCATTTGATTTATGAAGTCGCTTATTTGCCTGGTTGCGCCACTGACCTTTATTGAAAGCGTGCGTACTTCATCTGCAACTACGGCAAAACCTCGGCCAGCTTCACCTGCTCTAGCTGCTTCTATCGCGGCATTAAGGGCTAATAAGTTAGTTTGATCAGAAAACTCTTCAACCATTTTTAAAATACTACGAATGTTTTCACTATTCTCTTTCAGTCCCGCAATTGTATTTGAAAAGCTACCCAGCATATTAGTAATTAGCTTAACTTGTTTCACTAAAGCAGCGAGCTCTGATGCAGAGAGTTTTACAAAGTTAAGATGTTCATTATTAACGTTATGCACGCTATCTGTATTATTTACTATTTTTTGTAGGCTTTGGGTTATTTGCATACTGGCATTAATAATACTGTGGCTTAACTGTATTTGTTGCTCGCTAGATTGCTCCGTGTTTTGCATTGATTGAGTGACTTGCGTATTACTGTGTGCACTAGCTTGAGCACTATTATATGTTGTGCTTAGTAATTCACTTAAATGAGCAGTAAACATATTGTACTGGGTACTTAAATCTTTAAATTCGTCATACGAAAAGTGGGGAAGTTTTGCTGCTAAATTTGCATCTTGTTGGTTTATTTGTATCAAAGTATCGCGCATAGCAGTAACAGGGCGAACAATTAAAAAGCGCATATAAAACAGAGTAAAAATAAAACCAGACATAATAACAAGCGTAAGCAGCCAAAATAGCCCTGTACTTTGCTGTTGTTCGCTTAAGCTGTGATGCAGCCAAAATAACGTAATTGCTTGAAACAATAATACAAAGCTTAAGTTGCCAACTATTTTACGCGTTAACGTAAAAAAGAATGTTTGCTCTATATAGTTATAAATTTTCATAAAACCACTCATTATGCTTAAGCCCTGTAATTATAATTTTAGTTAGGGAGGTGTAAGTTAGCTTTTTTGTAACGATAACAAGTAAGCTTTAGTTCGCGCTGGGTAATTTGTAAAGATTCCGTCTATGCCGTACTCAAGCATTAATGCTATATCTTGTTCTCTATCGACCGTATAAGCATAAATCTTTAGGCCTCTTTTTTTTGCATCATCTGCAAAAGCCTTATTTATAAAGGTTTTATCTACATGCACGCTAAAAGCGTTTAAATCACTTGCAAACTTTGCGTAGTTAATTGGAATAGAAGACGTCAGGGCACCTATTTTAAGCCATGGTAGTCTGTTTTTGAGCCACTGTAGTTGATGATGATCAAACGATGACACTAAAATATTTGCTTTCGATATTTTGTTAGCCTCAATATTTTTTTCAAGTTGAGCCACAAACCTTTCCAGCTCAAAAGTATGTTTAAGCTCAATATTTAATAAAGATTTATTATTATTCCAATCAAAGAACTGCTGAAGAGTGGGAATTTTCTCGCCATTTCCAGCATCAAGTTTAGAGAGTTCATGTGCAGTAAAATCACTCACCCTACCTTTACCGCTGGTGGTTCTATCAAGCCATGAGTCGTGTATTACCATGTAATCATCGATGGAACTTTGAATATCTACTTCAATACCATCAACACCTACTTTTAATGCTTCTAAAATAGCGCTTTTGGTGTTTTCAGGAAAATCCCCACTGGCACCACGGTGTGCAAATACTTTCATTGTCGAGCCTTTTTAGTGATTGACCACGTTTCAAAACAAGCGGCACTAACAATAAGTGCTCCACCAACTAACGTCATAACAGTAGGACGTTCATGAATAATTACTATAGCCAGTATGGTGCCATAAAGTGGTTGCAAGCAAGAAATTAACCCCGCAGTTGCCGCTGATAAATGCTTTAAACTTGCTGCAAATAACGAGTGCGGTGTAGCTGTAAATATAACACCCGCTACAGCAATTAAAATAAGGTCATGATTACTAACCTCATACACAGGTACTTCTATAAATGCGCACAGCATAATGCTTGCCACTAAGGTTTGATAAAACATCGTTTGCGGGCCACCATATTGGCTAAAGTAGCGTTTATGGGTAATGTTTCTGATTGAAAAAAACAATGCCGATATAACACCGGTTATTACACCTAGGGTCACATCGTCGCCTAAATTTGCACTTGGGACTAATAGGTAAATCCCTAAAACAACCACGGCCGCACTTATTATATCTTTTGCTTTTGGCCTGCTTTTATTAAATAAGGGCTCTAAAAATACCGTCATAACGGGGTAGCTAAAAAATGCCAACATTCCAATTGTTATACCGGCCATTTGCATTCCCGCAAAATAGGTTACCCAGTGTATACCCACTGCAACACCTAAAAATAACGCAATAAGGTAGTCTTTGGGTTTATTTAGCTTAATTTGTTTTTTTTGAAAATACAGCATGGCTAAAATAGCCATTCCTGCAATTGCAGTTCTGTAAACGGTAATATCTAAAGCATTTAAACCAATAAGCTTGGCAAATAGAGCGGTTCCGCCAAAAAGTAATACCGCTATGTGTAAGTAAATCAGGCTTTGCTGTTGTGGTTGCATTAAAACGTTATCTCCTTTTTTCAATATCTTATCATTGAGGCCACGTTTACAAGATGAAATTTTCCTAATATGACAAATGTCATTAAAGTTAATGACACTTCACACTCTTATTATTTTTGTACGCAGGCATAGTTATCTTACTCAACAGGAGATAATTATGAATTCTTTAATTCTAATCAGCTTAGCTATTAATGAAGTACTAGAGACGTTAAGTTTCACGATCACTTATGCAGATTGCTTTATGCTGCTCTGCATTTTTGTGTTATTTATATTTACCAATAAAAATAGTGCTATAAATAAAAATAATATGCCAGAGGTATTAATATGAGCTCGCTCAACACTTCCACTCAACAAAGTGATAAAGGTTTTTGGAAATACGGGCATTTAATTTTTACCGGCTTTTATTTACTCCCTCTCATAATTAATTATTCTAGTTTTACGGCTAACCAAATCACGATGTCTTTAGCTTTTTATATTGCTTTTATTCTTTTGTATGTAAAAGCAATAAACTGCAAAAACACAGGTGTGACCAAGTTGTTTGTAGCCATGCTATTAATTTGTTTCTGCGCTACTTTTTACAGCTCGGGCACTCCTACTTTATTTGGCTTTACAGCTTATGTAGCGGGCTACGCATATAGCTATCATCAAAGAATTTATGCTGCACTGGCGATTATATCTACGGTTTTATTAAGCGCATATATTGGTGATATAGGGAAAGTTCAATACTTTTTAGCCGTTGCTTTGATTTTATGTGCAGCCTTATTTAGTTACGGTATTGCAGCAAAAAGAGAAAGCTTATACAAAAAGCGTGAGCAAGAAAGCGCTAACCAACTAGAGCAACTAGCTGCTATTGCTGAGCGCGAACGCATTGCCCGCGATTTACATGACATTTTAGGGCATTCATTGTCATCTATTGCTTTAAAGGCTGAGCTTGCTAATAAATTAAACCAAGGTGAGCGTTACGCTCAAGCAAATAACGAAATTGCACAGGTAGCAGAGCTTGCAAGGCAATTGCTTAGCGATGTAAGAAACGCAGTAAGTGATTTAAAACAGCTTAACCTTGTCAGCCAAGTAGCACAGCTAAAACAAAGATTAATAGAGCAAGGTTTTAACGTAAAAGTTAGCGTAAATTTAGATACTCTGCCCGCTAAGGTAGAAGGGTTCGCTGGTCTGATAATTAAAGAAGCGGTGACTAATTTATTACGCCATAGCAGCACAAAAAATTGCGAAATAAGCATAGAGCAAACAGCGCAACAGCTTCTTATTAAAGTGATTGATAACGCGCCATGTAATACATTAAAAGTAGGTAATGGTTTAAATGGCATTACAGAGCGAGCAGAGCAATTAAAGGGCAGTGCTAAATTTACCTGTGGTGATACTTTTACGCTAAATGTGATATTGCCAATCACAGCTAAGGATTTACAATGATTAAAGTGTATTTAGTGGAAGATCAAGCGCTTGTTCGTGATGCAATCGCAGCACTATTAAGTCTCGATTTTAATATAGAGATAATTGGGCAAGCAAGTAACGGGCAAGATGCACTTAATGCAATTGAGGCGTTTGATAGTGATTTACTGCCAGATATAATTTTAACCGATATAGAAATGCCAACCATGAATGGTATAGAGCTTAGCGAAAAAATAGCCGCTAAGTTTCCCGCTATAAAAATGGTTATTATGACCACGTTTTCTCGCGCTGGTTACATAAGGCGCTCATTAAGTGCAGGTGTTAAAGGGTTTATATTAAAAGAAGCGCCGAGTGAAGAGCTAATAAATGCCCTTAAAAAAGTTATGCAGGGGCAAAAAGTGATAGACCCAGAGCTTGCCATTAACGCACTTGACGACGCAGACCCACTTACCGATAAAGAGCGCAAAGCGCTTAAACTTGCAAGCGATGGCCTTAAAACAAGTGACATAGCCAAGCAGTTATTTATAAGCGAAGGGACTACGCGTAACTACCTATCAGACGCCATTGCTAAATTAAATGCCACAAATCGAATAGATGCAGCGCGTATTGCAAAGCAAAAAGGGTGGCTTTAAATAGTGGGTTTATAAATTATAAACAAAGTATTACTATATTACTTATAAAAGTAACGAACAGCGCTTAAAATTAGCTTAAAAAGCGTTAAAAGAGGGTTTAATGGCAAATTTAATAGAACTAACAACTAAAAATAACACCGCTATACTTACCATGAATACCGCTGAAAACCGTCACAATCCAGCGTTTTTGGCTGAGTTTAATTTACACCTAGACCACATTGAAGCAGATCAAAATATTAAGTCAGTTATTTTAACGTCTGCGAGTGATAAAAATTGGTCATTGGGTATCGACCTTCAATGGATGTCCAATCCAAGTATTTTACCTGCAGCAATTTCTGACTTTATGATTCAAATAAGTGACTTGTTCAAACGTATTGTTACGTTTCCTATGCCCATTATTGCGGCGTTAAACGGGCATACCTATGGCAATGGTTCGGTGCTTGCGTGTGCGTGCGATTTTAGATTTATGAAGTCAGACAAAGGCTTCTTTTGTTTTCCTGAAGTGGATGTAATGGTGCCGTTTGTACCGTCGATGTTTCCTATAATTAATAAAGCAATTTCGCAAATATTCTTTAATCGTTTAGCTATGTCAGGAGAGCGTGTTGGTGCACAGCAATTGTTAGACAATAAAGTGGTTGAAGCTGTGTTTGCAAATAACGACGAACTGCAAGTGGGTGCACTTGAGTTTGCTCAGCAGTTTAATAAAAATCGTTGGATTTACGCTCAAAACAAAACACAAATGAACAAAGAAATTTTGCTTACAATGAAAGAAGAAGATCCAAGCTTTATTGATAATATAAGTAAATTGCTCTGGAAAAACCTACAAAAAAATAAATAACCTGAACTCTGGTTAAGAGATTTACTAACGTATTGAATCATGGTGATATTTAAATTTATTTTCTCTAGCCAGATATTTTTAGTGAAAACAAGGCGAATTTACGCGTCAATAGCTAGGGTCTGTTGATCTTTCAAGGTTAAATTTGCAGCAGTCTGTTTGGTATTTAGGCAAGGCAGAGCCTATGCAGTGTGGTTATTCCCCATAAATGGGCGATAACGTAGCATTAATGCCAAACAGGCGCTGCCCAAAGGGTTCTTCCTAGGGGCTACTTACTCTTTGTTGCTCGGTTTTTACTTAGCCCACTAGGTTACAAATCTCGCGCCGCGATTAAATAGCCCCTAGTTTGAACAAATTTTAATCCGCAAAGATCAACAGACCCTAGCCTATTGCAAGTATATTCAACGCTGTTAGCGCTGAATATAGCTGCTCGAGATAGATTTATTATCCAGAGCTCAGGTTAGAGTAGCGCGAAAGGGCTTTCGGATTGCTACGAGATGATTAAACACTTTGCAGTTAAGGGGTCGTTAAGCCCCATTGCGCTAGATTTTTAAACTATACACTAAGGTAAACAGCAAGGTAAAAGTGCTTTCTTAAAAGTTTAATCGCTTTTACCTGTCTCATTATAACTATATGGGTTAAAATACCTACATAACCAACTAACAAGATAGTGAATGTCAAACCAAGATCCAAATCTCAGTCGAGAACAAGAAAAGTACGAAAACCCAGTCCCTAGTCGTGAGTTTATACTTACTCACCTTCAAGAGCGTTCAAAGCCTGCTAACTACGCACAACTATGTGAAGAACTAGCAGTAAACGATGACGAACGCCAAATAGCATTTAAACGCCGCCTTCGCGCTATGGAGCGTGACGGACAGCTGTATTTTAATAAATTTAAATGCTATGCCCTAATTGACGAAGCCGGTTTAACCAAAGGCAAAGTAATAGGCCACAGAGACGGTTTTGGCTTTTTAGAAGTTGAAGGCGAGAGTAAAGATTGGTTTATTGCTAAGCACCAAATGAATATGGTGTTACATGGCGACATTGTACTAGCTAAAGGCACTAAACGTGGCTCTGGCTCAAAATGCGATGCACGTATTATAAAAGTGCTTACTAACGAGCGCGCACCAATTGTTGGCCGTTACTTTGTTGAGCACGGTGTTGCTGTTGTAGTCGCTGAAGATCCGCGCATAACGCAAGACATAATGATTTTACCAGGCAACGAAAACGGTGCCCGCCATAACCAAATGGTGCAGGTTAAAATTACTCAAAATCCAAGCCGCAACATGAACGCGGTAGGTAAAATTATTGATGTACTTGGTGAGCATTTAGCCCCAGGTATGGAAATTGAAGTCGCACTGCGCAATCACGATATACCACATGTATGGCCAGAAGAAGTTGAAGCACAAGTTGCTCACCTAGGTGAGTTTGTTGAAGAAGCCGACAAGCAAGGTCGCGTAGATTTACGTGATTTACCACTTGTAACTATTGATGGCGAAGATGCACGCGACTTTGATGACGCTGTATATTGTGAACCTAAAAAATCAGGTGGCTGGCGCTTATGGGTTGCCATTGCCGATGTATCACATTACGTAGGAATGAACACGCCGCTTAACAAAGAAGCAATTTTGCGTGGTAACTCAGTGTATTTCCCTGAGCAAGTAATTCCGATGCTACCAAAAGTGCTTTCTAACGGATTATGTTCGCTTAATCCAAAAGTAGATCGCTTATGTATGGTTGCCGAAATGACCGTATCGAGCTCGGGTAAACTATCAGGCTATAAGTTTTACGAAGCGATAATGAACTCGCATGCACGTTTAACTTACACCAAAGTAAATGCCATTTTACAAAACGACGAAAAACTACGCGAAGAATACTCAGCCGTAGTGCCACATTTAACTGACTTACAGCAAATGTATATGGCACTTAAAGCTGCACGTCAAGAGCGTGGTGCCATTGAGTTTGAAACCCTAGAAACACGTTTTGTATTTAACGCTCAGCGTAAAATAGAATCAATAGTGCCTGTTATTCGTAACGACGCGCACAAACTAATTGAAGAATGTATGATTTTAGCCAACGTATCGGCGGCTAAAATTCTTGAAAAGAACGAAGCAAGCGCGCTTTATCGTGTGCATGACGAACCAGACAGCGAAAAACTAGGTAACTTTACTAAGTTTTTAGGCGAGTTAGGTATTGAAAGTACATTAAGCGACGAGCCAACACCAAAAGAAATAACGCAAGTACTAGCGCGACTAGGTGACCGCCCAGAAGCCGAGCTTATTCAAACTATGCTACTGCGTTCAATGAAACAAGCTGTATATCAGCCAGATAACATTGGTCACTTTGGTTTAGCGTTATCGGCTTATGCGCACTTTACATCGCCAATACGTCGTTACCCAGATTTAGTAGTGCATCGTGCTATTAAAGCAGTTATAAAAGCACAAGGTCAGCAAACGTCTGGCGAATACGCTTACACCGACGACGAAGTAGATCAACTAGGTGAGCAGTGTTCTACCACAGAGCGTCGCGCTGACGATGCAACTCGCGAAGTAGCCGATTGGCTTAAATGTGAGTTTATGCAAGACCATGTAGGTGACGAGTTTGACGGTGTTATTTCATCGGTTACTAACTTTGGTTTGTTTATTCGTTTAGACGATTTACAAATTGATGGGCTTGTTCACGTTACTAATTTAGGCGACGAGTTTTTTGCGCATGATGCTGCAAAACACACCCTAATAGGTGAGCACTCTCACAAAGTTTATCGCCTTGGCGATAAAGTAACAGTAAACGTTGCATCGGTTAGTTTAGACGACCGTCGTATAAACTTAACGCTTAAAGGCGATGTTGCACAAGACAGATACTCACGTCGTCGTGCACCAAAAAAAGGTTCAGGTAAATCTGAGCATGCGCCAGCAAGTGTTCGCTCGCAATTAAAAGCAGGCAAAGTACCAGGTGAAAAGTCGCACAGCGATGACAAACCAAAGGGTAAAAAAAAGCCAGCAAATAAAGACAAAGGCAAGCCTGTAAATAAGTCTGCAACTAAACCCGCAGATAAAAAAGCAGCAGACACAGCCGTAAAGAAAAAACCGAAGAAGAAGGCCGTTAAAAAGCCTAAAAGAGCAGGCAAAAATGCCCGTAAACGTACTAGCCCAGGAGCAGACAATACGTGAGTAATGAATTAATTTTTGGCTTTCATTCTGTTGAAGCAATTTTAGAAAGCGAACCAGAGCGCTTTGTAGAAATTTACGCCCTTAAAGGTCGTGACGACAAACGCTCAACACCGATTATTGATGAAGCACGTAAATTTGGTATTTCAGTACAGTTTATGCAGCGCAAAGCCCTTGATAGCAAATCAAAAGGTGAGCAGCACCAAGGTATTATTGCCAACGTAAAAGCAGCGCCAACGTTTAACGAAAAAGATCTTGATGCGATAATCGCTCGTGAAGACACACCGTTTTTACTTGTGCTTGATGGTATTACCGATCCGCATAACCTAGGCGCATGCCTACGAAGTGCAGATGCTGCCGGTGTTCACGCTATAATTGTACCTAAAGATCGCTCAGCAAAGCTTAACGGCACAGCACGTAAAGTAGCTTGTGGCGCAGCCGAAACAGTACCGCTAATTCAGGTTACTAACCTTGCACGTACACTTCGCGAAATTAAAGATGCAGGCGTATGGGTTGTAGGCACTGCTGGCGAAACTGATAACCACGTATTTGATGCAAGCTTAACGGGGCCAATGGCTATTGTTATGGGCGCAGAAGGCGAGGGCATGCGACGCTTAACGCGTGAGCATTGCGATATGCTCGTTAAAATCCCAATGGCGGGTACAGTTTCAAGCTTAAACGTATCGGTAGCCACAGGTATTTGTTTGTTTGAAGTATTACGCCAACGTAACGCAAATAACTAATATATAAACGATAAGTTTTATGTATTAAAAAGCCGAGATTGAAATTCAATCTCGGCTTTTTTGTATCTGTAATTTACGCTTTAACTTTATAAGCTTTGGTAAACGGTTTAATAACAAGGCAATAATTTAGATGTGTAGTGCTCTTACATAAAAAACTATTAACGCTGTTAGTGAACCATTTCTCCTATACAAAGCGCAGGTAAAAGGTTTAATAACAAGGCAATAATTTAGATGTGTAGTGTTCTTACATAAAAAATTATTAACGTAGTTAGTGAACCACTTACCCTATACAAAGCGCAGGAAAACGGTTTAATAACAAGGCAATAATTTAGATGTGTAGTGTTCTTACATAAAAAATTATTAACGCTGTTAGTGAACCGTTTAACCAGCTTTAAGCTTAAAAGCTATAAGTGTAGCCCATCTGAACAGTACGTGGCTTACCTGGTTGAATACCACCGTTTGAACGGTTAGCAACGTATGTTTTATCAAACAAGTTATCAACGCTTAGGTATACTTTTTGATTCTCATCGATTAAGTATTTAGCAGCTAAATCCCATACTACGCGGCTATCAATTGCGTTTAAGCCCGACTCAGTTAAGTTAGCATGCGCGTCAGATACGTAACGTATTTGGCTGTTAACTACAAACGCAGAAAACTCAGCACCTAACGATAACGCTACTTGGTTTTCTGGCACGTAAGGCATTGCATCGCCTTTTTCTACCGCGCCCCAAATTTCTGAATCAAAATCGTTTTTAAACTCAGAGTCTGTGTAGGTGTACGTTAATTTAACAGGGAACATAGCCGTATCAGTTGCAAACGTACGTGCTGCACTAAATTCAAAGCCCGCTACTTCAACTTCACCGTAGTTGTATTGGTCGCCAATGTTGTCGTCGCTACAACCAACCGCTGCAGTACAGTTACCGTGCATGTTGCTGTAGTCAGAGTAAAACGCAATTACTTCACCGCTAAAGCCATCCATATTAAAGCGAGAGCCAAACTCAATGTTTACACTTTCTTCTTCTTCTTGGTCAGCATTCCCAGGTGCTGCTGGTGCATACCCTTTTTGAATGCCCGCAAGTAGCGTTACGTTTTCGTTAAGCGTGTAAGTAGCACCTAGTGACGGCACTAAAATTTCAGTGTCGTTCGACACATCTTTAGTTAAACCGTTGCTGCGCGTTGGATCTGATTTAGACCACTCTTCACGCGTAATAGTAATGTCTTCATAACGAAGACCTGCACTTACTACTAATGCATCAATTGTCCACTCGTCTTGGATAAACAAGGTACTTGCTTCTGCGCTATCTACACGGTTGCTGTCAGAGCCCGGAACGCCTTGCTCTGTAAGCGTTAAGCTTAGGTCTTGATTGAGTGTGTATTTGTCTTCCCATTGAAAACGATCCATTTCGTCTTCGTGGTAACGTACGCCAACAGTCACATAGTGATCGCCTGCAGGAATATGTAATTCAGACTGAATACCTTTAGCTTGGTAATCGCGGTTATTAGCTTTAATACCAATACCTTCAATACCTTCGCTTGTCGGGTTTGCTTCAAATTCACTGTATTGCTCAAGGTAGCTTTCGCTTACTTTGCTGGCTTTATACCAGTTACGATGAAAATCGTTTAAGTAAGCCGTAGCTAAAAACTCATAGCCATCACCAAAACGGTACGCGTAGTTAAGTTGGTATGCGTTATGGCGAGTATTCATTTCATCGTTTTGCGATGCAGCATAACGACGGTAAGGACTTTCTTGATAATCTTCGTCGGTTAAGCCCATGTATGTTTCGTCTGATGTTTCGTCAGAGTACTTAATTTTTAGCTCAAGATTATGCGCATCGTTTTGACCAAACGTATGGCCAAACTTTAATAGTAAATCTGTTTTTTCAAAGCCGGTGTTGTCATTACCTACTGGCAGCTCTTTAAAGCCGTCTGCGCCGTAAGTAAATACTTCAATTAAGCCTGCTGTGTTGTTTTTTTCTTTACCGAAGTAAGCGTGACCTTTGTAGTAACCGTCGCTACCAAGGGCTGCATCTACCATACCTTTTGAGCTATTTGGCTCAGTAGGTAAGCTGCGCGAAAGCAAGTTTAAAACACCGCCCGTAGTACGCGGGCCGTATTTAACGGATGCCGCGCCTTTTAATACTTCAATAGACTCCATACGACCCGTAGTAGGGAAGTAGTAAGCAGAAGGTGCTGAGTATGGTGCTGGTGCAACTAATACACCGTCTTCCATTACTGATATTTTATCGTTACGGCCAGTACCTGTGCCGCGCATACCAATATTAGGGCGAAGGCCATAGCCGTCTTCTTCTTGCACGTAAACGCCCGGAACAGACGCTAAAACGCGAGAAATATCAGTAAATTTGAATTTTTGAAGTTCTTCATCAGAAATAAACGTAGCCGAACCAGGAATATCGTTAATTGCTTGCTGAGAGCCAATAACGGTAATTTGTTCAAAGCGTTGTTCTTTATCGCTGGTGTCTTTTGCTATTGCAGTAGCACTAAAAGACAAAGCAACCGCAGTTGCCAAGGTAGATACTAAAAACTTAGGGTTCATTGTGTTCCTAATCATGTCAATTATCTTAATTGGCGTAATTTGAACACGTTAACGAATACGAATCAATGTTATTAAGTATTTAATTATTCAGTTTAATAGAACTAAAAACACCTACTTATGCAACTTTGTTAACTAAATCGTTTCTTTTGTATTAGTTTGTAATTGCTTTACTCGTTATAAAGTTTTGATTAGCTATAGCCTAAGCGTAGCGCTATAAACTCCGCGAGTTTATCTACAGCATGATCCGATTCGCCCGAGCTTTTAATTAAACTAATACCAATATTGCCAAGAGTGGGTAAATGTTTGGTTTGAACTTGATAATTAAGCTCGCTAGGTACTGTGCTTTTAGCAAGTACCGTAATGCCTAAGCCTTCTTTTAATGCCGCAATAAGGCCAGTTAAATCGGCGTTGCTGTATACGATACGGTATTTTATGCCCGCACTTTTTAATGCATCAATTGCGCGGCGACGATAAATACACCCCTCTGGTGCGGTAACTAGCGTAACCACATCGTTTTGCGCAAGTGATAGGTCGCCCACCCACACTAATTCGTCTTGCATAAAAATAGGAAACTTATCAGAGTTGAGCCGCTCATTTAGTGCAAGTACTAAATCGAACTGATCTTGCCTTGAGGCCGAAAGCAAATGCTTACTTAAACGCGATTTAACTTCTAACGACACCTCAGGGTAGAGCGCCACAAAGTCGCCAATAATAGAAGGTAAAATACGCGCTGCAAATTCGCTCGGAATACCCAAGCGCACTTTACCTGCAATGTTCTCTGAGGTGAACTGCTGCAAAATAGCATCGTTGTGTTGCATCATTTGTTTTGCCATAGGCAATAATAGCTCGCCGTACTGGTTTAATACTTGGCGCTGCCCTTGTTTTTTAAATAGTTTATAGCCAAGCACGTCTTCTAGGCGTTTTATTTGCAAACTTACAGCAGGTTGCGAAAGGCCAAGTAAATCGCCTGCTTTAGCAAAGCCGCCTATTTCAACTACCATCACAAAAGTACGTAAACTGTCGGTTGATATGTTTTTCATATTTAAAATTACAATTTATATAGCTATATATATAAGTATTATTTATCAATTGATAAATAATTACAATTTGTTGTTGGTAGGCGTGGGCAATATACTTTTGTAATCGAAAATACACAGGTGTTTGTTATGACTTTTAACCCAATAATGTTTGCCCGCCACAGCAACGCAACTAGTGCGGTTACTAACGCTTTGCAAACTAACAACAATCACGTTGTAATGGATTTTAGCGGCACCGAAACCAGTGTATTTTTAAGCACTATTTTAGGGCTCGATTTAACTAAGCTTACCGCCAGCGGTTTAGGCTTAAAAGGCACGCTTGATGGCGACTATAATTCTGACTACAGCTTTGCTGTTTATTACTTTAGCGAAACCGCCTTTAGATTTGTACTGCCACACAACGCAAGCCTTCAACTACAAGCACTTATAAACGAGCAACAGCTACGTTTTGATATTGATTATGTAGTACGCACCGATCTAGCAAGCTTTATTCTAAGTGGCGACAACGCGTTTGATACCCTAGTAAATGCTTTTAAATTAACACCAGGTTTGCGCCTTTCTGACGCGCAACTATGCTACGGTGCGCAAAGTGGCGATGTATTTATTACTGCCATTGATAAAAACGACGAACAACACTTTGTATTAGTCGCTAAACAACAAGAATTACAAAAATGGCAAAGCTACATGCAAGCGCAAGGTTTTGCACTTATGCATAGTGAAGCCGCATAACGAATACAAACAACAGGTGA
Source organism: Pseudoalteromonas sp. TP27 (assembly GCF_056470645.1). Lineage (NCBI taxonomy): Bacteria > Pseudomonadati > Pseudomonadota > Gammaproteobacteria > Alteromonadales > Pseudoalteromonadaceae > Pseudoalteromonas > Pseudoalteromonas sp. TP27. The sequence continues at coordinate 140,221 of NZ_JARDAK010000012.1, forward strand.
ACATAACAATGTTTACCTGTTTTTAATGACGGTTAAGTAAAAACTAATTTAAGCCACGCCCTAAACAGGGTTAATTTAAACGTGAAGGAATGTTATGACTTCTAAAACTGTACTACATGCTAAGCACCTAGAAGCGGGCGCAAAAATGGTTGATTTTCATGGCTGGGAAATGCCAATCAACTACGGCTCACAAATAGAAGAACACAATGCCGTTCGCACCGACGCAGGTATGTTTGACGTATCACACATGACTATTGTTGATATTGAAGGGCCTCAAGCACAAGCATTTTTACGTAAGCTAGTAGCTAACGACGTTGCAAAATTAACCGTACCAGGTAAAGCGCTTTACACAGGCATGCTTAACGAGCAAGGCGGTGTAATAGACGACTTAATTATTTATTTCTTTAGCGAAACTTTTTACCGCCTAGTTGTAAACTCAGCAACGCGCGAAAAAGACCTAGCACATTTAGCTAACGTATCGAGCAACTTTGACGTAACTGTTACAGAGCGCCCAGAGTTTGCAATGATTGCAGTACAAGGCCCTAACGCTAAAGCAAAAACAGCCACACTTTTAAATGCTGAGCAACAAGCAGCCGTTGAAGGTATGAAGCCGTTTTTTGGCGTTCAAGTAGGTGATTTATTTATTGCCACAACGGGTTATACTGGCGAAGACGGTTACGAAATAGTAGTACCGAACGACCAAGCAGCCGATTTATGGCAACAACTGCTAGATGCAGGTGTAGCGCCAGCTGGTTTAGGTGCACGCGACACGCTACGTTTAGAAGCAGGTATGAACCTTTACGGCCTAGATATGGACGAAAGCGTATCACCACTTGCAGCTAACATGGCATGGACCATTGCATGGGAACCAGAAGATCGCGACTTTATTGGTCGTGACGTACTTGTTAAGCAACGCGCAGAAAAAAGCACTGACAAACTAGTTGGCTTAGTGTTTGAAGAAAAAGGCGTTTTGCGTAGCGGTTCTAAAGTAATTGTTGACGGTGGTGAAGGGGTTATTACCTCAGGTACTTTCTCACCAACACTTGGTTTTAGTGTAGCCCTTGCACGTGTACCACGTTCAACAGGCGATACAGCTCAAGTAGAAATGCGTAAAAAATTAGTAAACGTTAAAGTAGTAAAGCCTAGCTTTGTACGTAACGGTAAATCAATAATTTAAATAATTTGGTTATACCAATCACAATAATTATTGCGATTGGTATCCTCCCAATATAAACCAAAGGACAAATAAAATGAGCAACATTCCTAGCGAGTTAAAATACGCACCTTCACACGAGTGGGTTCGTAACGAGGGCGACGGTACATTTACTGTTGGTATTTCTGAGCATGCACAAGAACTTCTTGGCGACATGGTATTTGTTGAATTACCAGAAGTTGGCGACGAAGTAGACGCTGGCGAAGACTGTGCAGTAGCAGAGTCGGTTAAAGCAGCATCAGACATTTACGCACCTATCAGTGGCGAAATTGTTGCTATTAACGAAGAGCTTGAAGATTCACCTGAAACAGTAAACAGCGACGCTTACGGCGACGGTTGGTTATTCCGTATTAAAGCATCTGACGAGTCTGAGCTAGACAACTTATTAGACGCTGAAGGTTACTCGCACACTATCGACGAAGAGTAATCACTCTTTGTAGGTAACTAAAAGCCCCGCGTGTTTTGTTTAGATATCGGGGCTTTTATGATTTTATAGCTCACTTTCCCATACACAGTAAGCCGTTAAATTATAAAAATTTTAAGTTATTGCTGTTTACCCATCAGCAGTAGCCACACTTTTTAGATCATAGGAATCTGGATTCATGTCAAACGCCAAATCTCTTGAAGAACTAGAGCAAAAGCAAGATTTTATTCGCCGTCATATTGGGCCAAGCCCAGCACAAGTAAGCGATATGCTAAGTGCTTTAGAAGTATCGAGTGTGCAAGAGCTCATTGACCAAACTGTACCTGCTAGCATTCGCTTAGAGCAGCCATTAACAGTTGGCGAAAGCCGTACTGAAGTTGAAACACTAAGCTACCTAAAATCAGTAGCAAGCAAAAATAAAGTTTTCAAATCGTACATTGGCCAAGGCTACCACCCAACTAACGTACCGCACGTAATTTTACGTAACGTACTAGAAAATCCAGGTTGGTATACAGCGTACACACCGTATCAGCCAGAGATTGCACAAGGGCGTTTAGAATCATTATTAAACTTCCAAACTATGACTCTAGATTTAACCGGTCTTGATTTAGCAAGTGCGTCACTGCTTGACGAATCAACAGCCGCTGCAGAGGCTATGGGCCTTGCAAAACGCGTATCAAAAGCTAAAAAAGCCAATGCCTTTTTTATCGCCGACGACGTACACACACAAACAATCGACGTAGTAACAACGCGTGCCGAGCAGTTTGGTTTTGAAATAATTGTAGGTAAAGCAGAAGATGCCGTTAACCATGACATTTTTGGCGCATTATTCCAATACCCAACTACATCAGGCGAAGTGGTAGACATAACAGACCTAATTGCTGGCGTACAAAGCAAAAAGGCCATTGCCTGTGTTGCTGCCGACATAATGAGTTTATTACTATTAAAAGCACCGGGTAAACTAGGCGCAGACGTAGTACTTGGTTCGGCTCAGCGTTTTGGCGTACCTATGGGTTACGGCGGTCCTCATGCTGCATTTTTTGCAACACGTGACGCATACAAACGTTCATTACCAGGGCGTATTATTGGTGTATCTAAAGACCGTTTAGGTAACGACGCACTACGTATGGCAATGCAAACGCGCGAACAACACATTCGCCGCGACAAAGCCAATTCAAACATTTGTACAGCGCAAGTATTACTTGCCAACATGGCAGCGTTTTACGCGGTGTACCACGGCCCACAAGGCTTAAAAACTATCGCGCAGCGTATACATCGCTTTGCTGATATTTTAGCTGCTGGCCTAAAAGCTAAAGGCATCGCACTTAAGCACAGCACTTGGTTTGATACGCTAACAGTAGTAAGCGACAGCAAAAACGACGTAACAGCACGTGCAATTGCAAAAGGCGTTAACTTTGCAACAAACCACGAAGGCGAGTACTCAATTTCGGTATCAGAGACAACAACACGCGCCGATATCGCCGAGTTATTTGATATTATTTTAGGCGAAGGCCATGGCCTAAGTGTTGACGCTATTGCAGCCGACCTTGAAGCAAATGGCAGCGAGTCAATTCCTGCAAGTTTAGTACGTGACGACGAAGTACTAACGCATCCAAACTTTAACAGCTACCACAGCGAAACAGACATGCTTCGCTACATTAAGCGACTAGAAAGCAAAGACTTATCGCTTAATCACTCAATGATCTCGTTAGGCTCATGTACCATGAAACTAAACGCGACTGCTGAGATGATCCCAATTACGTGGCCTGAGTTTGCAAACCTTCACCCATTCTGCCCGCTAGATCAAGCAGAAGGTTACCAAATAATGATTGGCGAGCTACACGACTGGCTAGTAAACATTACCGGTTACGATGCAGTATCACTTCAGCCAAACTCTGGCGCGCAAGGTGAATACGCAGGCTTAATCGCGATTCGTAAATATCACGAATCACGCGGGGATGCACACCGTAATGTATGTTTAATCCCAAGCTCTGCGCACGGTACTAACCCTGCATCAGCGCAAATGGCAAGCATGAAAATTGTGGTAGTTAACTGCGACAAAAACGGTAACGTAGACATGGCAGATCTTAAAGCGAAAGCTGAAGAAGTGTCTGAAAACTTATCGTGCATTATGATCACATACCCGTCTACGCATGGCGTATACGAAGAAACAATTCGCGAAATTTGTGACATTATTCATGAGCACGGCGGCCAAGTTTACATGGACGGCGCAAACATGAACGCACAAGTTGGCGTAACAAGCCCAGGCTTTATTGGCTCAGACGTATCGCACTTAAACTTGCATAAAACGTTTTGTATTCCACACGGTGGCGGTGGTCCAGGTGTTGGTCCAATTGGTGTTAAATCGCACCTTGCGCCATTTATGCCAAACCACAGCGTAATTAACGTACCAGGTACTAACATTGGTAACGGTGCAGTATCGGCAGCGCCTTACGGCTCAGCCGCTATTTTACCTATTTCATGGGCTTACATCACCATGATGGGCAGCGAGGGCTTAAAACAAGCCACTGAAATGGCAATCGTTAATGCTAACTACTTAACGCATGAGCTAAGCAAGCACTTCCCAATTTTATACCGTGGTCGTAACAACCGTGTTGCTCACGAATGTATTGTTGACCTACGCCCGCTTAAAGAGCAATCAGGCATTACTGAAATGGACGTAGCTAAGCGCTTGCAAGACTACGGCTTCCATTCACCAACTATGTCGTTCCCAGTAGCTGGCACATTAATGATTGAGCCAACTGAGTCTGAATCAAAAGGTGAGATTGACCGCTTTATCGAAGCAATGGTGTCGATTAAAGGCGAAATTGAAAAAGTAATCTCTGGCGAATGGTCAATCGAAAACAACCCGCTAGTGTTTGCACCGCATACACAAGGCGATGTGTTAGGTAACGAATGGGACCGCGCATACGACCGTTTTTACGCTGCATTCCCAGTGCCTGCAGTGGCTAAAAACAAGTTTTGGCCAACCGTTACACGTATTGATGACGTATACGGCGACCGTAACTTAGTGTGTTCATGCCCAGCGGTTGATACTTACCGCGACTAATTTTTTGAAAAAATTCCATGGTAAGTAAGTTCCATTATAGTTTGGGAATTTATCAAAATTAAAAAGCCGTTGCAGCAATGCAACGGCTTTTTTGTGTGTGGTGATCAGCCATAAATTATATGGGCGTAGGTTGGGTAGAGTGAAACGAAACCCAACAAATCACAAATATACTTACTCGCTCAAAAGCCAAGAGTATGTGTTATTTATTGTAGGCGTTTAGCTTGCTGACGCGCGGGCGATAGCCCGAATAAGTATTTAAATAGGTGTTTGAGATTACTATTACAGATAACGCGAATACGTTGGGCACTTTTAGAAATTAGAAACCTTATTCAAGGTTTTGTCGCGCTGGCGACGGCAGCCAAAGAGGGGCTGCCGCTGGTCCCTCTCTGGACGCTCTCAGCGCACCCGAGCATCACGCTATTTCCTTCAATGCACAATTGATGTGAACGTAAACGGCGAAGATAGGCCATCCATGGCCTAGTTCCGCCTTATCGCGCATCCATGCGCGACATTACTCATCAATTGCTTATTTTCAGGGTGTGATGACGGGTAAGGGTGTTAAACGTGAGGTTAGTGTTCGGTCTTAGCAAGAAACAAGACCTGACCCTCTGTATTTGGGCATAGGCTGGGTAGAGTGAAACGAAACCCAACAAATCACAAATATACTTACTCGCTTAAAAGCCAAGAGTATGTGTTATTTGTTGTAGGCGTTTAGCTTGCTGACGCGCGGGCGGTAGCCCGAATAAGTATTTAAATAGGTGTTTGAGGTTATCGTCACCGATAATGTGAATGCGTTTCGTGCTTTTTAAAGATTAGAAACCTTATTCAAGGTTTTGTCGCGCTGGCGACAGCAGCCAAAGAGGGGCTGCCGCTGGTCCCTCTCTGGGCACTACACTCCCAGCGCCACCGAGCATCACGCTTAATCCTTCAACCACAATTGATGTGAACGTAAACGCCATGAAAGCACATCCATGTGCAAGCATGGCTTTCATTTCATCCATGAAATGAATTACTCATCAATCGCTTATTTTCAGGGCGTGATGACGGGGGAGGGTGTTAAACGTGAGATTGGTGTTTGGTCGTGGCAAGAGACAATACCTGACCCTCTGCATTCTGCAAATTGCATAGGCTGGGTAGAGTGAAACGAAGCTCAACGAGGTTGATTTAAATTGTAGGTCGTTCTTTAGGGCGAAATAGTGAATTTAACTAACAGAGCTTGTTTGAAATTCTGTGTTATTGCTTGTAAATATGTTGTTTTCAAACTTGCTAACTTACATATATTGTCGGGATAAATCCGCGACCTACATTAAAAAACCTTATTCAAGGTTTTGTCGCGCTGGCGACGGCAGCCAAAGAGGGGCTGCCGCTGGTCCCTCTCTGGACACTCTCAGCGCACCCGAGCATCACGCTATTCCCTTCAAAACACAATTGATGTGAACGTAAACGCCATGAAAGCACATCCATGTGCAAGCATGGCTTTCATTTCATCCATGAAATGAATTACTCATCAATTGCTTATTTTCAGGGCGTGATGACAAGGGAAGGGTGTTAAACGTGAGGTTGGTGTTTGGTCTTGGCAAGAAGCAAGACTGACCCTCTGTATTTCCTCTAGGTTGAGTGAAACGAAACCCAACAAATCACAAATATACTTACTCGCTTAAAAACCAAGAGTATGTGTTATTTGTTGTAGGCGTTTAGCTTGCTGACGCGCGGGCAGTAGCCCGAATAAGTATTTGAATAGGTGGTTGAGGTTATTATCACCGATAATGTGAATACGTTTCGCGTTTCACGCTTCTAGAAATTAGAAACCTTATTCAAGGTTTTGTCGCGCTGGCGACGGCAGCCAAAGAGGGGCTGCCGCTGGTCCCTCTCTGGACACTCTCAGCGCACCCGAGCATCACGCTTAATCCTTCAATGCACAATTGATGTGAACGTAAACGGCGAAGATAGGCCATCCATGGCCTAGTTTCGCCTTATCGCGCATCCATGCGCGACATTACTCATCAATTGCTTCTTTTCAGGGCGCGATGACGGGGGAGGGGGGTTAAACGTGAGATTGATGTTTGGTCTTGGCAAGAAACAAGACCTGACCCTCTGTATTTTTCAAGGTTTTGTCGCGCTGGCTTGGTGAGCCTAC